>CACZOS010000386.1 GCA_902782815.1 uncultured Lachnospiraceae bacterium
CTGGCCGGATAGAGCTTGTCAAAACAGTGGTAGGAGGTTATGACCGTGTTGGTGCTGTCGTTGATCAGGAGGTCCGCATAGTCTCCTGTCTGCAAGCCAAAGGCCTTGTCTTCCTCCGGAGATAAGACTGCCAGGTCTTCCGCCATTCCCGCTTCCGACTCCTTGTCAGTCCCCCTGGTCCTGGCATAGTAGTCCTCAAATCTGTCTTCCATGCCGAAGGACAGACTTCCGCATCCGCAGCAAAGACACACAATGACCAGCAGACTGATCCATGTCCGCAGTATTCTCTTTTTCTTCATCGTCCCCTCCCCTAACGGTACATTTCTCTCCATTCCAGATCTCCTCTCTCCAGAGCATGGATCAGAAGTTCCGCCGTGGCAAGATTGGTAGCAAGGGGAATGTTATGTACATCACAGAGATGAAGGATACTGAAAATATCCGGTTCGTTGGTCTCTTTATTAAGGGGATCACGAAGAAAGATGACCATATCGATCAGATTATGTTCGATCTGGGATCCCAGCTGCTGTCCCCCGCCGAGGCTCCCGGCCAGGTATTTGTGGACATTCAGATTGGTCACTTCCTCGATCAGCCTCCCGGTAGTGGCTGTAGAGTATAGTTCGTGTTTATTTAAAATCCCCCGATAGGCTATACAGAAATTCTGCATGAGCTTTTTCTTTCCATCGTTGGCAACGAGTCCGATATTCATAAAAGCCCTCCTTTTAGTAATGCCTTTGCAGCCCGATATTTAACACTATACCCACTCCCGCAGTCAGGCTGAGCAGAGAAGTGAGTCCATAACTGATAAAAGGCAGCGGCAGTCCGGTATTGGGCAAAAGCTGTGTGGCAACCCCGATATTGATGAAGGACTGGAATCCGATCAGGGATCCCACGCCTGTCGCGATCAGCCTTCCACTCATATTTTTTGCCCTCGCTGCTATTATAAAACATTGTAACACTATAAAAGATAATAAAGCAATAAGAATTGTACTGCCGATAAAGCCGAATTCCTCACCCACAACCGAGAAAATGAAGTCTGTCTGCTGCTCGGACACAAGACCTGTCTCCGTAACGGAGATTCCCGCGTCGGAAAGGGTATTGTTGTTAAGGCCCTTCCCGTAAAGCTGGCCGGATCCTATAGCCATGATGGAATTCCCCTGCTGGTAGGCTGTGGTATCCGCATACTCCGAGGGGTTGATAAAGGTCATGATACGGTTGACCTGATAGTCCTTCAGCAGAACCTGACCCGGGGTCTGGATATACCAGATAAAGATGGCAAACAGGGGCACAAACACAATGATACAGTTCCGGATCAGCTTTACATTCAATCCTCCCACGAAGATCACTGCCAGGAGGATAAGAGTGATATCGATTGTTGTCGATAAGTCCGGTTCCAGAAGGATCAGCAGCAGGGGAACAGCGCACAGACCCGCAAGTCTGGCCAGGGTTTTCGGGGTATTGAAATCCTCTTCATGCTCCTGTATGTATATGGCTACGAAGATGATCATGATGATCTTGGAAAACTCCGAGGGCTGGATCCGGGTAAATCCCAGATTGAGCCATCTTCTTGCCCCGTTTACCCCGAATCCCAGAAAGCGGACGATCAGGAGTATCAGGATATTCAGCCCATAGAGGATATTGCTGAATGCACAGATATAATTGTAGTTCACCAGGGACAGGAAGAGCATGATGATGATACATACGATAACGCCCACCAGCTGTTTCCTGGTATAGCTGCTGTCCGCGCTGTTGATGAAGACCACCCCCAGAAAACAGGCAGCCATCACCGCAAAGAGCAGAGCCCAGCTGTAGTTTTTTATCTGATATTTCTCTCGAAACATAACTGCCTCCTAGCGGCCGGCTTTCAGCTCCTTAATGGGAATATTCGCGTAGATGGCGGGAACGGACCCGTTTCCGCCTTCCGATTCCGTCTGGGTGATCTGGATATCCAGACCCTGGACATCTATCTCCATATACTTGGAGATCACCTCGATAATATCGTTTTTGATCAGCTCCATGGTCTCGGGAGAACAGTTGGCGCGGTCTGAAACGAGGACGAATTTCAGTCTGTCTTTGGCTGTTTTACTTGAATTTTTTTTCTTGAAAAATGCATCAAAGAATCCCATTGTTCTACCTCCTTAATAACCTCTGGTGATGAGATTGATCAGCTTTTTGAAGAATCCTTCGTCCTCAAACTTCATCATGGGCACATCTTCCCCGGTGACACGGCGGCAGATATTCACAAAGGCCTGTCCGGCTTTTGAAGAGGTTCCCACCAGGGGTTCACCCTCATTGGTGGAAACAACGATGGCCTCATCATAAGGCACTACGCCGATCAGGTTGATTGCCAGGATCTCCAGCACATCCTCCACCGATAACATATCCCCTCTTTTCACCATATCCAGACGGATACGGTTCACAATAAGGTCAAGCTTTTTCACCTCTTCCGCCTGAAGCAGTCCGATGATACGGTCGGCATCACGGATCGCAGCAACTTCCGGGGTGGTGACCACCAGGGCACGGTCCGCTCCGGCGATGGCATTCTTGAAACCCTGCTCTATACCCGCCGGGCAATCAAGGATTATATAGTCAAAATCTTCTCTCAGTTCATCCACAAGGGCTTTCATCTGATCCGGAGATACGGAAGTTTTATCCCTGGTCTGAGCAGAAGGAAGCAGATAGAGGTCCGGATACTTCTTATCTTTGATCATGGCCTGTTTTGCCCGGCAGTTACCTTCAACCACATCCACCAGGTTGTACACGATCCTGTTTTCGAGTCCCATGACCACGTCAAGATTACGCAGTCCGATATCCGTATCGATCAGAACCACTTTCTTTCCCAGCTGAGCCAGTCCCATTCCGATATTAGCAGTGGTGGTGGTTTTTCCGACTCCGCCTTTCCCGGATGTAATAACAATAACTTCACACATAATGTATCTCTCCTTTGTCTTCGATGATTTACGCTTATTCAGGCTGTGCTGAGCCGAATTCATTGATCAGTTCCCTGGTGATCGGCTCAATAAATATATTGTTGTCCTCCACAAAAGCCAGCTTAGGCTCCATGGCCTCCGACTGTTTTCTGCGGATTTTTCTCTTTCCTTTCGTCCCCTTCTGGTCCGGCGCCCTGGCTATGATCTCCCCGATCTTGATCTGCATGGGATCCATGGAGAGGGCAGCCACCAGAGCACTTTTATCCGAAGGGTAGCCTGCGGTGATGATCCCTTTTACGCTTCCCAGGACCACCACATTTCCGCCGGCAGTCACCTGGGCTCCCGGATTGATATCCCCGAGGATCACGATGCTGCCGTCCACCTCTATACTCTGACCGGAACGGAGAGTACCGCGGTAAAACTGTCCGTTTTTCTCCGTGGGCTGTTCTGAATGAAAAAGCTCCCGGAGACTGCCTTTGAGTCTCGCTCCTTCCGTCCCGTAGTTGATATCTCCCGGTTCTTCCGCGGGAGTGTCCGGGGATAATTCCACTTTTGCAGGGGCCTTAGCCGCCATTCTGTCCGCCTTTCTTATGCCGGCGGCGAATTCAGACTCCAGTTTCCTTGCTCCGTCGATGATATAACCGATCTTAAGATTACTGTTCTCCATAATGGTTTCCACAAGGATGTCCTGTTCCTCATCGGTCAGTAGTCTTTTTTCAAATTTCACGGCGACCGGCTTGTCCTGATCAAAAAAGCCGCCGGATTCTCTGAACTTGTCCGCTGTCACCCGGACCAGTTCTTCAAAAGGAAGATCAGGATCCAGTACAATCTGGAAACCGTATTTATTCCCTTTGATCATAAGAGGACTCTTCATCTGTCTTCTCCTGTCTGATTAATCATTGCTGCTGTCGTTACCGGTAGGAATGAGGGCCTGTTTTTCCTTCTCTTCCTGCTCGGTAGTCTTATTAAAACAGTATCTGTATATATCTCTGGCTATCTCCGCCGCGTTGGAAGAGGTGTAGCCATTGGGCACGACCACGGTCATGGTCATTTTGGGATCATCATAGGGGGCATAGGAGATAAACAGGGCATGGTTCGGCCTGTTCTTGTTTTCCTGAGCCGTTCCTGTCTTTCCCGCGACTTTCAGCCCCTGCTTGTCATAGAGATATTTTATGGAGCTGTTCTTCCCGCTGACCACATCCCTCATACCCCTCTTGATCTGGGCAAAGGTGTCATCCCTGACCTCAAGCTTGCCTTCCGGTTCCATCTCATATTCCTCGAGAACTGTTCCCTGTGAATCAGTGGACTTCTCCAGCAGAGTAAGATTCAGCAGATTTTTCTCGTTCACCAGTGAAGTGACAAACCTTGAGATCTGAATAGGGGTGTAGTTGTGACTGCCCTGACCGATGGCGGAACGAACTGCGTCCTCATCAGACAGGTGGGGTTCGTATTCTGAAATCTCCACGCCGGATTTCCGGTCAAGCCCGTAGAGGCTGGCATACCGGGCGATCTTTTCCAGACCCCTTTTACTGTTATATTCTCCGTTTTTGGTTCCCAGCCGGTAGCCCATTTCATAGAAGAAAAAGTTGCAGGAAACCGCGATGGCTCCGCTGACGTTCAGATGTCCGTGGGCATTGGGATAGATCCAGCACTTGGCACTGGGAGTGATCTTGTCGAAAACACCGGTACATTTTATCCGGTCCCCGCTGTCCACCACCTGCTCCTCCAGCACTGCGGTGGAAGTGATGGGCTTGAAAGTGGAACCCGGCGCTGTCCTGGTCTGCGTACAACGGTTCAGCATGGGGGAAGACTGATCATTTACCAGCTTACTGTAATAGTCGGAATCAATTCCGTTGGCCAGGCGGTTATTGTCATAGGTGGGGTAGGATACCATTGCCTTGACATCGCCGTTTGCGGGATCCGTGATGATAACGGATCCGGAACAGGGATCCAGGGCGAGCATGGCAGGAGTAATCTCGATGTTCCTGATCTTTTTCGACATAAAATCATAGGCTGATATCTGGTCATTTTTCAGGGATTCATAATCATCATCCTTATCCAGGATATCCTGGTCGTAAAGAAGCAGGCAGACCTGCTTGCCGCTGAGCTTGCCGGAGTTGATCATGTAATGGTAGAGAAGCTTATCGAAATCTGCCTCCTGTTTCAGCTTCTCAATGATATAATCGATCAGAGCATCGTATATCTCATCCACATTGTAATAATCGGATTCGATCTCGAAAGAGCTGATATCGATCCATTCGTTGCTGATGGCATGTCTCAGATACTTCCGCAGGCTGCATCGTTTGTTCTTCCATTCACGGTAAACATCATCATCCTCGTGAACGACTTTCAGAATATCGTTGTTCGTCAGCATATTCACGATGTAGGATACATATTCCTGATCCTCTTCACTAAGATTCCGATAGGCTGTTGACCCGCTCTTCATGTTTTTTCGGAGACGGGACATCACATTATTCTGTTTTTCCCGGAAAAGGCCATAAACTTTCTTCTCCACATTTTCCGCCTTGTCTGAGGAGATATGGTCCATGCTGATGATATTATTGTCGAAGAGAGCAAAGTACACATCCTTGATGGGGATCATCTTGTCACTGCCGCTCTCTGAACTGGTGGTGAGATGAGCCAGCACAATGCCGGCCAGTCTGCGTTCCAGGATATTGTAGGCATATTTCTGCAGGTCACTGTCTATGGTAAGGTAAATATCGTTTCCTGTCTGGGCATCCACCGAGGAGACGGTTTTGATGATCTGACCCAGATTGTTGACCAGGACATCCGTTCTTCCCTTGGTGCCCCTTAAGGTGGCTTCCATGGTCTTCTCTATTCCCGTTTTGCCCACAATGTCATTGGATGAATACCTGTTTTTCTCATCCAGATTTTCATTGTACTCCACCATCTCATTCTCGGAAATATTGCCGGTATAGCCGATGATATTGGAGAAATAGACGGAATCATTGTATTTTCTCAGGGAATCCACCTCAATGGCCACTCCGGGATAGTCGTCGGAATACTCCGAAATCTCCGCTATACTCCTCTCGCTGATGTTTGTGGCCACAGTGATGGGAGTGGTCTGGGAATAACGGTTCATATAGGCGTCATAGCGGATGGACATGATCTTCAGGGTATCCTGCAGAGAATACCGGTCTGAGATATCAAACATCCTTCCTGTTCCGGGAGGGCCGTTTTTTCCGGTACGAAGGTATTCATATACCTCCTGGGGAGTGGAATTCATCCATTTTTCCGCCTGTTTTTTCTCTTTTCCCTCCATCTTGTCCAGGTTAACGATCCCGTAGATGTCTTTCTTGAACCGGGTCAGGGCACTTCCGGACTCGGTGAATTTCAGATTGTCCTTGGAGTCAACAGCCAGGGGAATATTGTAAATGATCCCGTCCCCGTTGGATTCCAGGAGCCTGATCAGATTATAAATGATCTCATTACGGACTTCGCTTTCACTGACGGTGTGGTCCGAAGTGGATCTTTTGGCCGCAATCCCCTTGAGCTTGTCGCTCTTTTCAAAAGTCACCTTATACGCAAGCTGATTATAGGCAAGAAGATTGCCGTTGCAGTCATAGATATTTCCGCGGGATCCGGTGGTCTCCACCGTCTTCTCCACCGTATATCTGAAGTTGGCCTCGTGCTCCGCACCCTCCACGATCTGCAGGATAAAAAGCCTGTAGATCAGGGAGCCGAAGAGGAAAAACACAAGGATACCCAGAAGGAAAAGACGGTTGGAGAAGAAATCCTTTATATTCTTTCTTATTCTGGAACCATCAAGGTCCTTCAATATTCTAAACAAAGTCCACACTTCCTTTTTCGTACTGTTCCAGCCACTGGTTGACCCGGAGGAAGATCCGGTAGAAGATGACGCTGACGGCAACCGTATAGACCAGCTCCGGCAAAATGATCCCCCGTATATAGGTAAACAAATGGAGATGATTCTTCAACAGACCGTATCCAAGAAACATGACGATGCCGTAGACCAGATCGTTGGCGCCGATCAGGACCAGGGGCAGAAATGTATCTTCGGAATAATATATACGATGGAAGAATCCGTCAACAAATCCGGAGAGCATAAAGACAAAGGCGAAGATCCCCAGATAGGAGCTGTAAAAAAGATCCAGCAGAAGACCACTGAAAAATCCGATGATCATCCCCTCCTTCTGTCCTCTCATCACAGCGACGGAGGCCACCAGGATCAGCATGATATTCGGCGCGGTATCTGCCAGCTTAAGGAGACCGAACAGGGCCGTCTGACAAACAAAACAGAATACGATGCCCAGTCCTCCTACAATGATTCTTCTCATCTTTATCCTCACTTATATGATAATCGGCGGAAAGAAGAGCCCGTGATCCTACGATTCTTTTTCCGCCTTCTCTTTAAAAACGGTACACGCCTGTTCCGTTTTCAAATCTATTAATCTACAGTTTCTGCGTCTCCGGGAATCTCCTTTAATTCCAGGATCACAAGTACTTGCTTGATGTGCTGAAAATCAACCACCGGTGTCACATGTCCGGATTTAGTCAGATTGGTGGAATCGATGGTGATGTCGGCTACCGTTCCGATCAGGAGCCCCGGCAGGTAGCGGGAGCTGATGTGGGATGTGACCAGTTCATCACCGGAATTAATCTCCGCATCCTTGCTGATATAGCTGACATCAATGAGCCCGCTCTCTTCCATCCTCTCCGGATTGCCTCTGACCACGCAGGTATCGGAGGTGGCAACCGACATGGCGCTTACGCTGCTGCCGTCCGAGATGATGGACTTCACCTTGGCATAATTCTTTCCCACTTCCGTCACGATCCCCACCAGGCCGGAGCCGGCCAGGACATTCATATTTTCTTTGATCCCGTCGTCGGAACCCTTGTTGATCACAAAATTCTGGTACCAGTTATGGGAACCGTTGCTGATCACTCGGGCACCGACTTTGGTGTATGTACTGTATTTTTTATCCAGGGCAAGAAGGGCCCTCAGGTCTTCCAGTTCTGTCTGATCTGTCTTTAAATCCTCATTGATCTGAGTGAGTTCATTCACCCTCTCGGTAAGATCGGCGTTCTTCTGCTGAAGCTCCTTCATACTGGCAAAGGAATCGAAATAATCATCGATCCATGTTCCCACCGAATTGATCCCGTCCTGCATGGGGACGATAAACGTCCCTGCAATAAAGGTGAAGGGTCTTGCAACCTTTCTGAACAGGGCACTGATCATGATCAAAAGAATACAGATTACCGTAAAGACGATCAGCAGGACCCTGGGAGAAAATTCTATCTTTCTACGTTCTTTCATCCTGTCAGCTCCTAACTGATGATGATCTTATTCCTGTCTCTTTACTGAAAAGTGGATTCCTGGAAATTATAGGCCATCCTGTCATATTCCGGGTTCTCCATGATCATACAGAGACCCTTGGCAACCGTAAGCTCGGGTTCTTCCATTTTCATGATGGTCAGGCCTGTCTCCTGCTGGATCAGCAGATCCAGATTCTTGATATGGGTGGAACCTCCTGTCATGCAGACACCCTCATGCATAATGTCCATGGACAGTTCCGGCGGGGTTTTCTCCAGGATGAAACGGATGGAATCGATGATGGAGGAAAGACTTTCCGACATAGCGTCAAAAATAAGGTGATTGGTTACCGTCACCCTGCTGGGAAGGCCGGTGATCAGGTTGCGCCCCATCACATCAAAGGTCACTTCCTCGTCCTCCTTGATCCCGCTGGCGAGATTCATCTTCAGGCGCTCCGCGCTCTTCATCCCGATGACCAGATTATGTTTTTTCTTTACTGCCTGCTGAATAGACTCATCAAATTTCGTCCCTCCCACCTTCAGCAGCCTGCTCTGAACAATGCCTCCGAGGCTGATCAGACTGATCTCGGTGGTATCGGCACCGATGTTAACCACGAGCCGGCCTGTGGCATTCATGACATCCAGGCCTGCACCGATGGCATCCGCGATGGGTTTCTCTACCAGACGGATCTTCCTGGTCTTGAGGGAGGAACTGGCGATCACATCAAAAAATGCCCTCTTCTCCACTTCCGTGATGTCTGTGGGAACGGCTATAAAGAATTCGGAATTGCTGCCTGCAACCAGGTTCTCCGGTAACTTTTTCCCCTTGAAGCCTTTAAAATAAAGCTGGATCATGCTCTGCATGGCACTGAAATCAGCAATGACTCCGTTGACTACCGGTTTTTTGACATCGATATTCTTGGGGGCTTTCTCATACATGGCATAGGCTTCATCTCCCAGGGCGAAGGGTTCATTCCTTCTCACCATGGCGATCATATTCTTCTGATGAAGGACCACGCCTGCATTCTTCTGGCTGATCTTGATTGAATTGGTTCCCATATCTATTCCGTAAACTTTATCAGACATCCTGTGTCTCCTTTCGTATAAACGTCTAAAGTACTCTTTCTTCCCTCATGCTGTAGTAACAGCGGTCCCCGATTATGATATGATCGGACAGGCCGATCCCCAGGATCTCCCCTGCTTCCTTTATCCTTCCGGTGATCAGCAGGTCCTCCCTGCTGGGCTGGGGACATCCGGAGGGATGGTTGTGGAGCAGTACCAGATATACCGCCTCACAGCGCAGAGCTTCCGCAAATATCTTCTTTACCGGCACATAGGCATTGTTCGAATCCCCCATGGTCAGGATCATCTCCTTGAGCAGGCTGTGCTGGCCGTTCAGGAGAAGCAGTCTCACCCTCTCATGGTCGAGGTGACGCATGCTTTCCATATAATAAGCCGCAATATCCTCCGGATTCCGGAAGGACGGGGATTCGGAAAAGCCTGTTCGGGAAAGACGGCGGGAAAGCTCCAGGATACACATCAGCTGGACTGCCTTCACCGTTCCGATCCCCGGGACACGTTTGAACTCCTCCGGACCAAGATGCTGGAGCCCCTCCAGTCCTTTGAAGGAAGGGTGGAGATCAAGCAGCTTCCAGGCCAGTTCCAAAGAAGAATACTGTTTGGTACCGCTCCGGAGCAGAACGGCGAGAAGTTCCCCGTCCGTCAGAGTTTCCGCTCCGTATTCCAGACATTTTTCATAAGGCCTCTCCCCGGGAGGCCGGTCTTTCATCCGTATAAATTGTTGTTCCATCCTCTGCCTCCTTAAGGCTCTCCAGGCAGAATGGCACAATCAATCAAAGTATATCTTAACACAAAATATATTCTTTGTATATAGAGTCGGTTTCTTCAAATTCTTAAAAATATCTAACTATTCTATAACCTCAGTCTTATCTTTCCGGTCTCGTAAACCTTCTGGAGAGACATCATAATCCCGTATTTCGCGTGTTCCCAGGTCAGGCCTCCCTGGAAATAGACCGCATAGGGTTCCCTCATGGGGCCGTCGGCGCTGAGTTCGATGGAGGATCCGGAAACAAAGGCTCCTGCGGCCATAATCACCTTGGCATCATAACCCGGCATATCCCAGGGCTCGGGCCGGACAAAACTGTCCACCGGAGCACCTGCCTGGATGCCTTCACAGAAAGCCTGCAGAAGATCCGGATCGTGAAACTCCACTTCCTGAATAATGTCGTGGCGGGATTCTCTTCCGTCGGGAATGACTTCAAATCCCAGTCCTTCATAAATATTGGCAGCAAAAACAGCACCCTTTAAAGCGCCTTTTACCACGGTGGGAGCAAGGAAAAGGCCCTGGGCCAGGGTGGAGGTAATACCCAGGCTGGCACCTACTTCTTTTCCCAGTCCCGGGGAGGTCAGACGGTAGGCCGCCCGTTCGATGCAATCTTTCCTGCCGCAGAGATAACCGCCGATGGGGGCCAGTCCTCCGCCGGGGTTTTTGATCAGCGATCCCACCACCAGATCCGCTCCCACCTGGGAGGGTTCCCGGAGTTCTACAAATTCTCCGTAGCAGTTGTCCACCATACAGATCAGGTCCGGTCTGATCCCTTTGACAAAAGCGATCAGCTGGCCGATCCTCTCCACGGAAAGAGTGGGGCGCGAAGCATATCCCTTGGACCGCTGTATGGTAACCATCTTTGTCCTTTCGTTTATGGCATCCCGTATACCTTCCCAGTCAAAGCTCCCGTCATCCAGCAGATCCACCTGGCGGTAGCTGATGCCGTACTCTGCCAATGACCCGTTGGAGGGACGGATCCCGATGACTTCTTCCAGAGTATCATAAGGTTTGCCCACAGGGGAAAGAAGTTCATCCCCGGGTCTTAGCTGGCTCATCAGGGCCAGGGCCAGGGCGTGGGTCCCGCAGGTGATCTGCTGGCGTACCAGGGCATCCTCGGTTCCGAATACATCTGCGTAGATCCTCTCCAGGGTATCGCGGCCCAGGTCATTATACCCATATCCGGTGCTGGGAGCCAGGCATCCTTCACTCAGTCTGTTTTTCTGCATGGCGGCGAGAACCTTCATCTGATTGCATTCGGCAATCCGGTCAATCTCTTTAAAACGGTCAGCCAGACCGTCCTCTATCCTGCTGCAATAATCGAAGATCTCCGGAGAGATCCCCATTTTTACATAGTATTCTTTCAATCTGTCCATATCCGGCTTCATCGTATTCCCTTCTCTTCTATCTGTCGGATCATTCGGTCAAGGATCTCCTCCTCGGATGAGAAATCCCCTTTGTTGATCCAGACCACGTCCTTCTCCCTGCGGAACCAGGTGAGCTGTCTTTTGGAAAATCTCCTGGTCTCCTGTTTGATCCGGTCCACAACCTGATCCAGACTTGCCTCTCCCCGGAAACAGGCAAAGAATTCTTTGTAGCCCAGTCCCTGCATGGATACCAGATCATCGGTATATCCCCGGTCCGCAAGGCCTTTTACCTCCTCAAGGAGTCCCTCTTCCATCATCCGGTCCACCCGCCGGTCGATCCTGTCGTAAAGGATCTGCCGGTCATGATTAAGGACGAAATAGACAAAATTATAAGGAGATTCTTTCTCCTTCTGCTGCCGGTTGTGGTCGGAGAGTTTCTGTCCTGTCTCCCGGTAGTATTCCAGGGCTCTGATCACTTTTTTCAGATTGTGAAAGTGCACGGAAGCGGCATATTCCGGATCCACTTCAGCCAGGCGGGCATGGAGGTACTCCGCCCCCTTTTCCCTGGCGGTAAGGGTCAGCCGGCGCCGGTACTCTTCCCCCTCTTCATGAACAGAAAAATCAATGTCATAAAGCAGCGCCTGGATATAAAATCCTGTTCCCCCTACGACAACAGGTATGTTCCCATGGCTGCGGATCTTTTCCATGGCTTCCCTGGCCTTCTGCTGAAAAAGCACCACATTAAAGGCCTGATCCGGATCCAGAATATCCACCAGATAATGGGGTATCCCTCCCATTTCATCCGGCCTGATCTTGGCTGTGCCGATATCCATTCCCCGGTAGACCTGCATGGAGTCCGCGCTGATGATCTCACCGCCTATCCTGCGGGCGAGTTCTATGGAAAGGCTGGTCTTTCCCACGGCTGTAGGGCCGGTGAGAATGACCAGAGGATTCTTTTCTTCCTTCATTTTTTCCTCCAGTCTTCCCTTTTTGCCAAAGAGTTTGTCTGTCAGATGGAAGGAGACCCGCAAGCGAGTCTCCGATCTACTGTATACGGTGGAATTTCTTTTCCATCTCCTGTCTGGTCATGGAGATCATGGTGGGTCTGCCATGGGGACACTGATAGGGATTCTCCAGCCTGATCAGCTGGTCCATCAGTGCATCCATCTCCGCGAAACTCATGGTCCGGTTTCCCTTCACCGCTGCCTTACAGGCCATGGAAGCCATCTTGTCCGTCAGGGCATCCAGGTTCATCTTCCCGGTCTGCTCATCAATATTGTCCAGAAGTTCAATGAACAGATCCTGCTGGTCAAGATCGATAAGGTCTGCCGGAACAGCCCGGATACAATACTCTCTGTCACCGAATTCTTCCACGGCATATCCCAGTCTTTCAAAAGCGTCCCGGCATTTAATGTAATTCTCCTGTTCCCTGGTATTGAAACTGAGGATAACCGGCGGCGCCAGAAGCTGACTGCTGATCTTCTTTTCCTCCATCTCTTTTTTGATCTTTTCGTACATCACTTTCTCATGGGCAGCATGCTGGTCTACAAAAAAGAGTTTTTCTTCATATTCCAGGATCCAATAGGTACGGAAAACCTGGCCGATCAGCCGGTGCCTTGGCCTTGCCTCCTCAGAGAGGACTGGGATATCCCGGAAAGTCAGCTGCCTGCTCTCCTCATCCCCCTCTTTTACCATAGAAGGCACGGGCGTTTCGGGTTCTTTGACGGTTTCCTGCCTTACTTCCGCCTTTCTCATCTCCTGATCGATCTTTTGCTGCTGGCTGTTGTCGATCTGCCAGCGTCTCAGTTTTTCTGAAAGGCCGGTCTGCCCGGAAGGAGCATTCTCCTGTCCCGCAGTCTGGGAAGATTCATTTTTCTTCTCCCTTATGGACCGCAGCTTATCCTCGGTCAGGGACCGGAAGCGGTCCTCGATCTGCTTTCTTTTTTTCTCAAATGGTTCCGGGGCCGGAGGAAGGGTTTTTTTCTCCTTTTTTTCTTCCCTGACCGCCACTTTGGGGATCAGGTCCTTCCTGGCAAAACTGTTTTTGACAGCCCGGCAGATTACCATGTAAAGGAATTCCGGCTCATGGAAACGCATCTCCATTTTTGCCGGGTGTACATTGGCATCAAAATGGTGAGGATCCATGGTGATCATCAATGCGGTAAAAGGAAATTTGTGCACCATGGAATGACCCTTGTATCCGTCTTCTATAGCCTTGGCAATAACGGGATTTTTCAGGTACCTGCCGTTCACAAAATAGTTTTCATAGGCACGGTTTCCCCTGCACAGAACCGGCTTCCCGATGAATCCGGTGATCCGGATATCCTTCTCCCGGTCATCAACCTCCAGGAGATTGAGGGCCGTATCCCTGCCGAAAATGTGATAGATCACGTCTTTTAAGCTGCCGTTTCCCGAGGTGGAAAGCCTGTTTTTATTGTCACTGATGTATTTGAAGGAAATTCCCGGATTACTCAGGGCAAGTCTCTGCATGAATGCTTCCACATACCCGGCTTCCGTCATGGAAGATTTCAAAAACTTCCTGCGGGCAGGGGTATTATAAAAAAGGTTGCGGATGACAAATGTGGTACCCTCCGGACAGCCGATGGCTTCAAAGAGGACTTCCTCCCCACCTTCGATGATATATCTGATGCCGGAGATTCCTTCGTCGGTCTTGGAGATCATCTCCACCTTGGCCACAGCGGCAATGCTGGACAAGGCCTCTCCTCTGAATCCCAGGGAACCCACGGTTTCCAGATCCTCGGCTGAAGAGATCTTGCTGGTGGCATGGCTTAAAAAGGCCGTTCTGATCTGGCTTTCCCCGATGCCGCAGCCGTTATCCGTGATCCGGATAAAGTCGATGCCCCCACCTTTGATCTCCACGGTGATCGCACCGGCCCGCGCGTCAATGGCATTTTCCACCAGTTCCTTCACGATGGAAGCAGGCCTCTCCACCACCTCGCCGGCGGCGATCTGATTGATGGTATTCTGGTCTAATACTTTGATCTCTGCCATTCTTTTCCTTTCGGTCTCCTACAATTTCTTCTGTAATTCATAGAGAAAATTCAGGGCCTGGATAGGCGTCATATTGGACAGATCCGCCTCTTTAAGGCTTTTTTCCACCTGGCTCTCCCTCTCCTCCACCGTCATGATGTTCATGGTATCAAAGAGAGACAGCTGAACCGGGTCTGCCTCCTTCTCTTTTTTTCCGATCTTCTTGATATGCTGGGTGATGTCCGTCTGCTCCAGTTCCCTGGCAATCTCCTTGGCACGGTCGATCACCGTATCCGGGACACCTGCCAGCCTGGCCACCTGAATACCGTAACTCTGACTGGCACTTCCGGGGATGATCTTACGGAGAAAAGTGATGGTATCCCCCTTCTCCTGGACTGCGATACAGTAATTGTTCACCCCCGCGAGCTTGCCTTCCAGCTCCGTCAGCTCATGATAATGGGTGGCAAAAAGGGTCTTCGCTCCGTTGAGGCTGACTCCGGCGATATATTCCACCACCGCCCAGGCAATGGAAAGGCCGTCGTATGTACTGGTACCTCTTCCGATCTCATCCAGGATCAGCAGGCTGTCCCTGGTGGCATGCCTGAGGATGTTCGCCACCTCGTTCATCTCCACCATGAAAGTACTTTGTCCGGAAGCCAGGTCATCGGAGGCCCCCACCCTGGTAAATATGCGGTCCACCAGTCCGATATTGGCGGATTTCGCCGGGACAAAAGACCCGATCTGGGCCATGAGGGTGATCAGCGCGGTCTGCCGCATATAAGTGGATTTTCCGGCCATATTCGGACCGGTGATGATATTGACCCGGTTTTTCTTGTGATCCAGATAAGTGTCATTGGCGACAAACAGCTCACCTGTCATCATCTGCTCCACCACCGGATGTCTCCCGTCCTTAATGTCAATGATCCCTCTCTGGTTGATCTGAGGACGAACGTAACGGTTGCGCTCGGCAACCGCTGCCAGCGAGGCCAGGGCATCCAGCCGGGAAATGACGGAGGCAGTCCCCTGAATGCGGGCAATCTGGCCCGCCAGGTGTTCCCTGATCTCCACATAGGTTTCATACTCCAGGGCATGAAGTTTATCCTCCGCACCCAGGATGGTTCTGGCCAGTTCCGCCAGTTCCTCCGTGACGTACCTTTCAGCATTGGTCAGGGTCTGTCTGCGGATGTAGTAATCCGGTACCAGGTCCTGATAGGAATTGGTCACTTCTATATAATAACCGAAGACTTTGTTGAATCTGACCCGGAGATTCTTAATCCCCGTCTTCTCTCTCTCTCTTTCTTCCAGTTCAGCCAGCCAGCTTTTCCCGTCTGTCTTGGCCTTTTTCAGGTAATCGATCTCCTCAAGATAATGATCTTTGATGATTCCTCCCTCCCGGATGGTCAGGGGGGGATCTTCCTCAATAGACCGGTCCAGAAGCTGCCAGAGGTCCTCCATGGGATCAAGTTCCTCTCCGAAACGGCTGAGGATCCCCTTGCTGAACTGCTGCAGGATGTCCTTGATATAGGGCAGGTAACGAAGAGAGTTTTTAAAGGCTATAAGGTCTCTGGGATTGGCACTGCGGAAACTGATCCGCATGGTCAGTCTCTCCAGATCATAGATCCCGTTCATATATTCGCGGATCTCCTCCCTGGCCATCACGTTGTCCACCAGCATTTCCACGGCATCCAGACGTTCATTGATCCGGGCTTTACGGATCAGAGGCTGTTCCACCATCTTCCGCAAAGTCCTGGCCCCCATGGCAGTCCTGGTCTTATCCAGCACCCACAGGAGACTGCCTCTTTTATTCTTCTCCCGGAGGGTCTCACACAATTCGAGATTCCTCCTGGCTGCGCTGTCAAGGATCATGTAGTTGCTGGTGGAATAGGGGATAAGCTCTTTAAGATGATCCAGGGAGCTTTTCTGTGTCTCCCGCAGATACTGGAGCAGAGCCCCGCTGGCCACCAGTCCGAAGGGATATTCCGTCACACCTGTCCCCTCAAGACTCAGCAGATGATACTGATCCATGATCAGCTGCCGGCAATGGTCTTTTTCAAAATAATAACTGGTGACCGGGGTCATTACCATGCCCAGTTTATCGCACAGAAACCCGAAATCTATCCCGCATATGGGAACGGCGTCATTACAGATGATCTCAGAGGGCTGAAAACGATTGATCTCATCCACTGTATCCTCCGGAGAGGAAAGCTGTGTGGTCCTGAACTCTCCGGTGGAAAGGTCGCAGACAGCCATCCCAAAGAAATCATTCTGAAGGAATATGCACATGAGGTAATTATTTTTCCCCTCATCCATACTCTTTTCCGAAACATTTGTGCCGGGGGTGACCACCCGGATCACTTCTCTCTTTACGATCCCTTTTGCCAGGGCAGGATCCTCCACCTGTTCACAGATGGCCACACGGAAGCCCTTTTCCACCAGCTTATCGATATAGGGTTCGCAGGAATGAAAAGGGACTCCACACATAGGAGCCCTCTCCGGCTGTCCGAAGCTCTTGCCGGTGAGGGTGATCTCCAGAGCCTTTGATGCCGTAAGGGCATCATCGAAAAACATCTCGTAAAAATCACCCACCCGGTAGAACAGGATACAGTCCTTGTATTTTTCTTTTATGTCAAGATATTGCTGTAACATTGGCGTTACTTTAGGCATCCTCTAACCTCCCGATGTAATAAAAGCCCCTGGCTTCCTCCAGGACCACCGGTACGATCCGGCCGATCACGGAAGGGTCTGCCTTGAAATGGACCACATTGTTGTTGGATAATCTGCCGGTAACCATGGAAGGATCCTTCTCATCGATCCCCTCCACCAGCACATGGCCCCTGCTGCCCTCCATCATGGCATTTCGCCCGCGGGCAACCTTGTTCACCACATCCAGTACCCGGTCAAACCGCCTGTGAATCAGGTCCGGTGAGGTATTATCCTCCATTTTTGCTGCCGGAGTCCCGGACCTTGGGGAATAAATGAAGGTAAATGCACTGTCATACTGCGCTTTTTCCACCACATCGATGGTATCCAGGATATCCTCCTCCGTCTCACCCGGAAATCCCACAATGATATCCGTGGTCAGAGACAGATCAGGTACTGCTTTTCTCAACTTCTCCACCAGTTCCAGATACTGTGCCTTGGTATAATGCCTGTTCATCAGACGCAGGATCCGGTCACTTCCGGACTGGACCGGAAGATGGAGATGTCTGCATATTTTCTCTGACGAAGCCAGAACCTCGATCAGTTCGTCGGACAGATCCTTGGGATGAGAAGTCATAAAACGGATCCTTTCGATTCCCTCCACCTGTTCGACCCGGCGCAAAAGTTCGGCAAAGGAAACAGGTTCTTCCAGGGTCTTACCGTAAGAGTTGACATTCTGACCCAGAAGCATGATCTCTTTTACGCCCTCCCCGGCAAGTTTCTC
>CACZOS010000387.1 GCA_902782815.1 uncultured Lachnospiraceae bacterium
CGCGTCAAGAAGGACACCGATCGCCTCCGCACCGAACCTATCCGTATCTCCATCCTGCTGCAACAGATACGCTTCATCCACAAACAAAACCATTCCCTGAGAATACTGGATCACGGCTTCCGTTCTCTTTCCTGTATGTCCGAGATACTGACCTCTCAGAAAATCACCGTTCACATCCACATATTTATTATCACGGATGATCCCCATCTGATACAGATAACCCGTCATAATTCCGGCAACTGTCGTTTTACCGGTTCCGGGAGGCCCTACAAAGCAAAGATGATTGCCTTCGGTTTCCAGTTTTCCGCCATAAAACTCATACTGTGCCTTCAACTGGCGGAACTCTTCCTTCACCATTTCCAGACCGATCAATTCCTGCAGATCTTTTTCGGGATCTGTCGAACCGTCCTTCGTCCGGCCCTTCAGTTCCGCAAGAGATACGATAGACGAATCCAGATTTCTGCTTGCAATGAAATTCCTCGCATCTTCCTGCATCTGTTTTGACCTGACCTTAATGAACGACTTGACATCAAGGTCTGTAATCACAAACTTCTTATCCTCAGGAATATCTTTTTTCATAAAATGATCGGCATGATTGTCAAGGATCACATCCAGCGCATTCCGAACAACCCTCGCATTTCCAAAACCCGGCATACCGCGTTCTTTTTCGAAATGTTTCATCAGAAGAGCCTTCGCCTGACTCTCGATGGAATAATGTCCGTTCGCTGAATACTTTTCCAGAAGATCCATAAAGATCTCCATCATTTGTTCCGATGTAAAATCCTCAAAATAGATCTTATATTTAATCCGGGAACTGAAACCTTCGTTCGAAGCGATCAGACGATTGACCGCATCCTCATATCCGGCAAAGATCACAACCATATTATCCTTGTAATCTTCCATTGCCTTCAGAAGCACGCCGAGAGCCTCATGTCCGTTACCGCCGTTCTTATCATCCAGAAGAAGATACGCTTCGTCAATAAACAGAACGCCGCCGGCAGCATATTTGATAATGGCATTTGTTCTTGGCTCCGTCTGTCCCACATAAGGAGATTTCAGATATCCACCTTCAATCTCGACACACTTATTATCCCTGATATAACCGAAATCATACAAAATATGTGTCAAAATCCGGGCCACAGTTGTTTTTCCGGTACCTGGAGGTCCGATAAACGCCATATTATTTCCACTGATCCGTTCCCTGGATCCGCTTCCGTAAAACTGCATACGGTTTTTCATCTGCTGAATCTGCAGTTTTACATTTTCCAGACCAACCAGTTTTGCCAGTTCTTCCTCGGCATTCTCCATACCGGCAAATGTTTTGCTCTGAATATCCTGCGGCAGATTTTCATCTTTCAAAGCCAGCGGATTTTCAGCCCCCTGATAAAGACCCCTTGCCTCCAGGTCATCACTGCTGCCGCTTCCATTCAGAGAAGCATTGTCAAACGGTTCATTAAACATCACAGCCAGATACGCTCCGACCAGATTATTTCCCTGAAGATAAGAGTCACATTCATCCAATGCCTGCGAATACGTAATTACAGAACCATATCTCGCATAAAGATCATAAATAAAACCGACCGCTGCGGAATTCCGATATTTCGGAGGCACATAGGAGATACGCTTACGCATCCTGTCCTCCTGTCTGTTCATTTTATTCATGATCCCATTGACACGCAAAACATGCAGTCCACACGTTACACCTGCCACAGCGATCCCGCAGCCGAGTCCGCACAGACCTGCCTGGATCAGAAATGTTACAGCCGATATCCCGCTGTTCCGATACAGCAGAAGAAATACCACAAAAAAGATCACGGCAAAGACGAGCCAGATCAAAGCCCCTAATTTCAAAGCCACACGCAGTTTCCATCCGGGAATGCGACTCAGCGACCTATAAAAACCGGACTGATGACGGCTCTCATATGCCGCATGTTTCGCCGCTTCGCCTGCTTCTGTCCTGGAAAACTGCATGTCATAATATCTCAGAATATCGGCTTCATAATTTTCCAGCATGGGCCG
>CACZOS010000388.1 GCA_902782815.1 uncultured Lachnospiraceae bacterium
AGCGCGGCGATTCCCGGCGCAAAACTGGACAAACTGGGTAATTCTGTCGCCCAGGCGGAGCAGGAATACCAGCATTTCCTCGGAGCGACATCCAGCGGCGGTGACGCCACGGCTGAGCAAATACTGGCGTTTCTTGAAGCAGCCGGTATGTATACTACCCCCGGCTTTGACGGTTTCGCTACAGCCGGATCCACATTCCATAACAAGTATTCCGGTTCCGGTATAGGCACACAGATCCTGATCGGCATATTCAATTTTGAGGAGATTGACAAAACGCTCCTGTCCCATACTATCAAGGAAAAAATCGGTGAAGATATTACCTTTGAGGAATATTTGTACCTGAAACAAATGGCAGCGACCCTAGACTCACTCAGTTCAAAAAAGACAAAGGCTCAGGAGTATACAAAAGGATTAGAAGAAACACTCAAGGACCTGGGTGAGGATATCGGTTTTGCCAAAGACGGTTCAAAAGACGTATATGAAGTCCTGAACAATCTGCGCGACAAGGACGGTAAACTGATCCTGGACGGCAGGACAAAGGAAGCCAAACGCCTGAAGAACTTCACCAAGAACCTGAAGAACATAAAAAAAGGAATAAAATATACCGCAAAGACCATGGATTACCTGAGTGTACTTTTTGCGGACTACAGCCAGCAGCAGGACATTCTTGATTCCATGGCAGACGCAGCCAAGGGAAATGATAAGGCAACGGCTACGGTTGAGCGCCTGCAGCGAATCTATGAAGATCAGTTTACGGTCGCGCTGAACAAGGCAGTGGACGAATCCGGCGAAATCGTGTACGATGTCACCATGAAAGCGATCGAAGACGCGCTTCCCACCCTTGGCGTGGCCACAGAATCAATTGATATTATCGGCAACGCGACCGGCGTAGGTCCGAGATACCGCTCCGCGTATGAGGCGATGCAAATGGACGCGGTTACCGGGCAAAGCCAGCAGCTCTACAATTCGGCGGTAGCAAAACTTCAGAAGGCCAGTCCGAGTGATCCCAATTATCAGCAGCTGGTAGATAATGTGAACAACACCTTTGAACTGCATAAAAAGAACATGGAGACCATGTATATCAAAATGGCGGACTCCATGACCGGAACAGAAAGATCGTATTACCAGTACTGCGCGCAGCAGGTTAAGGACATGGACCTGAAGAACGCGACGTCGCCGAAGATCATGAGCTATAAAGAGTATTCCCAACAAGACCTGGGCCGGGTCAACACGGAAAAGATCAACCCGGTATTCGGTATACCGGGGAATATCGATTACACGGGGGGAACCTCCGCAGACACTTCATCCGGAAAAGCTACCATCGGCAGTTTTGATAACAGCTGTCCCATTGACGGCGGGGATACAGGCGGCCTGAGCGGTAGCGGAACCGGCGGAGGCGGCGGTTCATCCTACGGAGGCGCAGGCGGCGGATCCAGCGGCGGCAGGTTTTAATCAGAGGCAACACCGCTGGAACGTAGGGAAGAAGCTTCTGACGAATCCATCTGACAGATCAGCTTCCGGTACTTGCAGATAATTCGGTTCCACTGATAATTCTCAGCTACATATTGTTTTCCGTTTTCGCACATCTCCAGATAATCCGGCCCGCGGGTGCGCATCTTTTCCACCGCAGCCACAAAGCTGTCATAATCAGAAAAAGCCAGTCCGGCACCGCTGCGCCTGCAGTGACCGCGCAGCACTTCGCAGTCCCCGTTGACGATGACCGGCCGGCCGACAGCCATGCTTTCCAACACAACCATAGACAGGCTCTCAAATGGAGAGAATAGCACAAACGCCAACGCCCCGGCCATCATGGCATATTTTATGTCATCTTCCACAAATCCAAGCGAAATGATATCCGGATCCTTCGGAACGGGACAGGTTCCTTTTCCGGTCAGCACCAGTCGAAGCCTATTCTGGTGGTCTTTTTTGTATTGCAGGAAGTATTTAAACAGCCGGTTACAGCCTTTGTGGGCGTCTATGCGCCCGGAATACAGGATATATTCAATCCCATTCAAACAGTCCGGCAATGGTGGCAGCAAAGCAGGTATTTCAATACCAACACCCGCCATAATTTCCTTTTTCCCTGAAATATCAGGGAAACGCTTCAGTGCGAACGCCCGCTCTTCCGGAGAATTCCAGACGAAACCTGCCGCGCGGCTGAACACCTGATCAAAAACCTTCAGATAAACGGTTGGTTCATCATGGACCGTCGGAATCAGGAAGGCGTTTTTCAATCCCGGATACATTCCCCGGACCGTAGTGAAATACAGGTAAGTCATGAACAGGATCGCTCGGTATTCCTCATGATCCTGGACTAAGGCGGCGACCATTTCCGGACAGTACGGGCCCTGCATATCAATCCATTTTTCTTCTAGAGCGGAAAGATGAAGCGGATTATGCAGCACGACCCGGCTGAACAGCCCGAAGGCCTTTCGGTTGCGCTCCCGTACCACAGGGAAGCGGATGACCCGTACGCCGTTCAGGATTTCCTCGCCTCGCGGATACACATTAGCCCAGGAGATGTAGTCTGTCGCACAGGTTGTGTAGACAGTCACATCAAATGCTGCAGTCAGCCGTTCCGCCACCAGACGGCAGAGCAGCTCCGCCCCGCCGTTAACTTCAAGGCCGTACCGTTGGCACACGAAAGCGATCTTTTCCATGCTTTTCTCCGTATCTCTTTGAAGATACCATCATTATAACCACGATCAGGAAGCTGTCAAATAAGCTTCCGGAAAGCAGTTTATGAAGAGAATCCTTCAGATATCCAATTATATGTATCCGAACCGGGGCGGTGTTGAACAGGTCTCCAGAGATATTGCCAATGCCCTGAAAGAAGAAGCAAATGAGCAACGAATTATCTGCTTCAACGAGGATGCAAGCGACGGGGATAAAACGACACACCGAAGAGAAACGACAGAAGATGAAGTGGACGGTATTCCGGTTACTAGATGCGGGTGCGTCACAAAGATCCATTCCCAGTCCATATCTTTCACTTACCCTCGAAAACTAAAACAGATCATCAACAGTTTTGAGCCGGATATCATCATCTTTCACTATCCCAATCCTTTTGTTGCGAGTTTCCTGCTCAAAAACCTATCACCTCAGACCAGGCTGGTTCTCTACTGGCACCTGGACATCGTCAAGCAGAAGATGCTTCGAATTCTTTTTACCAGGCAGAACAACCGCCTGCTAGAGCGGGCGGATCTTATTATCGCTACCAGCCCAAACTATATCGACGGCAGTCCCTGGCTCCAAAAGGCAAAAAATAAGTGCAAAGTGATCCCCAACTGTTTCAATGAAAACCAGCTGGAGATTACTTCGGAAGCAGAGCATATCGCGGAGAAACTTAAAAAAGAGAACCAGGGGAAAATCATCTGCGCGACTATCGGCCGGAACGTTCCCTATAAAGGCCTGAGGTACCTGGTCCAGGCATCAAAACTGCTAAACAGCAATTACAGAATCTATATCGCCGGCAAGAATACTGAAGCGTTGGCACAGGAAGCGGCAGGAGATCAAAAGATCCGGCTTCTGGGCACCGTTGACGAAGATACCCGGAAAGGACTGATCCTTGCTGCGGATATTTTCTGTTTCCCGTCCATTACCAAAAATGAAGCCTTCGGGATTGCCCTTGCAGAGGCGATGGCCTTTGGTAAACCGGCCGTTACATTCCATATACCGGGATCCGGCGTCAGCTATGTCTGTCCGGGTCATGAATGCGGCATCGAGGTACCGAACAGGGACGTATCCGAATATGCTAAAGCAATCCAAAGCTTGGCGGAAAACCTTGAATTAAGGCGAACGTTTGGAGAACAGGCGGAAAACCGGGCGAAAGCACTCTTTACAACAGCGCGTTTTAAAGATAACATATTACAGGTATTTCATGCCCTTGACAGCAAATAAACGATTCGGGAGGAACTTACACTGAAGATTATCCAGTTTGTAACCCGCCTGAACCTTCATGATGCCATTGCCAACGACATTCTGGCCATGGACGAAGCCTTGAAACAGCAAGGATACGAATCCCGGATCATGGCCTACAATATTCATGAAGCACTGACAGACAGGGCGGAGCGACTTGATCTCGCAACCTTGTCTCATGAAGACATCGCCATTTTCCATAAAGGAACCGGAGACAGGCTTACCAAACAGATTGCAAATCTTTCCTGCAAAAAGGTGATGGTCTATCACAACATCACCCCGGCTAAATACTTCCCGTTGTACGACCCGGCTTTATTCCTGGTACTAGCCTTAGGCCGCCTGCAGCTCAGGCGCTATGCTTCCCGCATGGATGCCTGCTGGGCAGTTTCTCAATACAATGCCAGAGAACTCTGCCAATATGGAGTTCCCAAAGGAAAAACAGCTGTCCTTCCCATTCTCTTTTCTAAAGAAGAAAGAACGATCCAGCCGGATCAAAAAACACAACAGGAACTCCAGACCATTCAAGGTACCAAACTCCTATATATCGGCCGCATCGTGCCGAACAAGAAACCAGAAGACGTGATCAAGGCCTATAAAACATACAAAGACAAGTATGATAAAAACGCGACACTTTATCTCCTGGGAAGCTGGGATGGCCTGGAAAAATACTACGCCAAATTGAAAGGCTTCGCGGCAGACCTGAACCTTACGGACGAGCAGGTTGTCTTTACTGGTCGGGTTACTGATGAAGAAAGAGAAGCCTATCTTCGCAATACAGATCTTTTTATCTGCCTCAGTGAGCATGAAGGATTCTGCGTTCCCCTGTTGGAAGCGGCAAGCCGGAATCTTCCCGTACTTGCCTATACTGCTGCCGCCATTCCCGAAACTCTGGGTGACAGCGGCCTGCTGTTCCAACAGAAAGACTACAACGCCATGGCGGATGCCATCCACAAACTGCAGACCGACGAATCATTTCGCAATCAGATCATCCAAAACCAACTGGAAAATATCAAACGATTTGACCGGGACAAAACCGAGCAACAGTTCCTGCGCCTGATTGCACAGATCACAGACAAAACAGTAGCAGAGGACAAAACATACAGCGATCCGAACTGTGATACCAAGGACAAATATTTCGAACCAACACAAAACACTCCCGCAAAGCGGTCTAATGCGACATCTGGATCTTTTAAACCGCTCTGGATGATTCACAACAAGACCTACAGGCAATTTGCCAAAGGCGCTACCCGTAAAAGATGGAAGGCAACGACTTCCAAAGTCCTGAAAATGTTCAAATAAACAGCAAGAAAGGAAACAGCCCATGAATCACTATGGCGTCATTATGGCCGGAGGCGGCGGAACCCGCTTCTGGCCGCTCTCCCGGCAGAAAACACCAAAGCAGCTTCTGAACCTCTCAGGAAACGACCTCATGGTCAACGAGGCAGTGGATCGGATGGCCACTGTAATCGGCAAAAGCAATATCTTCATTGTGACCGCGGACGTTCAGGCACCTGCTATGATTATGGCAACCCAGGGGAGGGTTTTCCCACGGAACATTCTTGCAGAACCTGCAGCCCGGAACACAGCCGCCTGTATCGGCTACGCAGCCATGGAGATTTATAAAAAGTACGGCGACGGCGTGATGATCATCACCCCCGCGGACCACTACATTGAAAAAGTGGACGC
>CACZOS010000389.1 GCA_902782815.1 uncultured Lachnospiraceae bacterium
AGGGTCGCGGGTTCGGATCCCGTCTCGCGCTCTTAAGGGAAAGTCATTTCGTGATTTTCCCTTTTGTTTCTCTTCCGCAAATATTGAACTTGCCGGTTCATTTTGCTATAGTATTGGAAGAAGTGCACCATATTGCCGAAGGTCCGGAAAACAGGTTCCCGACAAGATTATCTACCGGATGATTCCGGAAAAGCGAGAAAGGAAAGATTATGTCTTTATTACAGGAGTGGAGAGAGTTTGCATACAGTCATGATGACAGGACACAGGCCGGAAAAAATTTCTGGTTAGATTATTTCAGGCAGGAAAAAGCGGTTTATGAGCAGATCCTGGCAGCACCGGATGATCCGGTTTCCGGAACCGTAAAAGAGCTGGCTGAGAAATACGACATGGATATTATGACCTTTGTCGGTTATCTTGACGGCATCAATGACAGCCTGAAAGTACCTAATCCCATTGATGATCTTGATGAGGATACTGTCGTATCTCTGGATTATGATAAGGAAAAACTCTATTATAATATGGTGGGGGCCAGGGCTGACTGGCTTTATGAACTGGAGCAGTGGGATGACCTTCTGACTCCGGAACGCAGGAAGGAATTATACAAGGAGCAGAAAAGATCCACCACCGTGGTTAAACCGCCTAAGATCGGAAGAAATGATCCCTGTCCCTGCGGAAGCGGAAAAAAATATAAGAAATGCTGCGGCAGATAATATCGTAGTTTTAGGGGGAGAAGTGCGTCCACATTTCCCTCTTTTTTTGTATATTGCCTGATTCCGGGAAAAGACTGCCCGGAGATGTTTAACAATGACGTATGAGGAGAGAGGATGGATAAAGAGACCAAAGTCGAGATCGTAAAGTGCATTTCCGAAGATATTCATCCCCTTTTTGTCATGCGTAATCAGATTTCCGTAAAAACCATACAATCCCTGCTTACCCTTATGGGAACGGATTATACTGAGGGCCTGCCGTCAGACGCCTATCTCATGGCCTGGTATGAGGAATTCAGCCAAAACAGGGAATGGATCCTGCTTATGCTGCCTAAACCTCATCTTCAGCTTCTTCTGGAAATC
The DNA here is from genome assembly GCA_902782815.1 of uncultured Lachnospiraceae bacterium. Lineage (GTDB taxonomy): Bacteria > Bacillota > Clostridia > Lachnospirales > Lachnospiraceae > Anaerobutyricum. The sequence continues at coordinate 1,071 of CACZOS010000389.1, forward strand.
TGGGATTCCCCCCGGGTCAGCATGGATTCCGTCCGTTGGGAGATGGTCCGGCACTTAGCCATGTTCGGGTTTCTTACTTATAAAAAGGGGAGTGCAAGAAATCATACCGAAAGCCGGATCAGTGTGATCCGTTCCATGAAAAAGAATTTCTATTTTCTGCTGAAGAGCAGAAGGAGCGGTGATCTGATGGATCGGTACGAGAGATGGGAGAATGCTTTAATGGGCATGAGCTTTTATTACGGGATTATTTCCCTTGATGAACTTCACGCCCTCTTATGTGAAGCCCTGAAGGAGGAGATTGTCTACGGGACTTTTCTTCGTTTTATCAAATGCCGGGCAGGTCTGTGGGGTCTGGGATCTTTTCCCAAAGACCGGAAAAAGAAGGAATATTTTATGTCCGGCACTGTGGAATCCGCGGAATTGACTCTTCTTCTGATCAATGATCATCCTGATCTTCCCTATCGGAGGATCAGTTATCCTGACCTTTCCTATGTCAGAGCCGGATACGGAATCGATAACCGCTGGCCGGGAGTTTCCGAATTAGGACTCTTTCTGATCGAAGACATGGATCAGTCTTATTACCGGTCCACTGTTATGGTCCACTCTATCCTCACTGCTATCCAGAACGGAGCAACCCTGGACAAGATCCTCGGGAAACTGGATTTCATCACATTTTTTGCCGAAGAAGAAAAGAGGACCGCGGAAGAATATGTCATGACCATGTATGAAAGTGTTCCGCTTTACGAATTAAAGGGTCATTCAAGATGGGAATACCGGAAGATGGCTGAGAAGCAGGAATGGGTCTACAAAAAAAGGAAGTTTACCCTCCTGACAGGGGGGAGAGCTGAAACATAGATATAAAGTAAAATGCTTTTTCACATTTAAGATAAGGAGATCAACATGGACAGAAAAGAAGTATTTATCATCGGGCACAAGAATCCGGATACGGACAGTATTTGTTCCGCCCTTTCCTATGCCTACCTGAAAAATGAGATCAGTAAGAAAAACGGAGACGGTTATCGGTATTTTCCGGCCCGTGCCGGACATATGAATGAGGAGACCTCTTTTGTGGTGGATTATTTCGGCATGGATTCCCCTCAGTATATCAAGGATTTTCGTCCCCAGGTCACGGATATTGAGATCAGGAAGACGGAAGGGGTATCCGGGGATCTTTCCCTTAAAAAAGCCTGGGATCTGATGAGAGCCGGGAAGATTGTTACTCTTCCCATCGTTGACGGCCCCAAGCTTAAAGGACTGATCACCATCGGCGATATTGCCTATTCCAATATGAATGTGTACGACAATATGATCCTGTCCAAGGCCAGAACCAGCTTTGCCAATATCGTGGAGACCATTGACGGTGAGATGATCGTGGGCGATATTGACGGATATTTTGAGGAAGGGCATGTACTGATCGCCGCTGCCAATCCGGATATGATGGAAGGCTATATCGAACCTCTGGATATGGTCCTTTTGGGCAACCGCTATGAATCCCAGCTCTGTGCCATTGAAATGGAAGCCCAGTGCATTATCGTGGCTACCGGTGCAGCCGTATCCAAGACTATACGTAAACTGGCTAAAGAACACGGGTGCCGGATCATCGTGACCCCCTATGATACCTATACGGTGGCCAGACTTATCAATCAGAGTATGCCGGTCAAGTACTTTATGACCAGTAAGGACATCGTACAGTTTAAGGATACGGACTATCTGGAAGATATCCAGGAAACCATGGCCAAGATCAGGGTGAGGGATTTCCCCATTGTGGACAGTCATGATCATTACATCGGAATGATCTCCAGACGTAATCTTCTTGATCTGGATCATAAGAAACTGATCCTGGTGGACCACAATGAGATCGATCAGGCCGTGGATGGTTATGAGGAGACCAACATCCTGGAGATCATCGATCATCACAGACTGGGAAATATTCAGACAAACACTCCCCTCTATTTCCGGAATCAGCCGGTGGGCTGCACCTGTACCATCATCTATCAGATGTATATGGAAAATGATGTGGTGATCCCCAAGAAGATAGCGGGGCTCATGCTGTCAGCCATCCTTTCCGATACACTTATGTTCAGATCCCCTACCTGCACGCCTATCGACAAGCTGATCGCGGAAAAACTGGCTTCCATCGCTGAGGTGGATATCGAGGATTATGCAAAGAAGATGTTTGATGCGGGAAGCAACCTCCGGAATAAATCTGCCAAAGAGATTTTCTACCAGGATTTCAAGAAATTCAATGTCGGGAAGATCAATTTCGGTGTCGGCCAGATCAGTTCCATGAATCCGGATGAACTTGAATCCTGCAAGAAGAAGCTTCTTCCTTATATGCAGGAGGTGAAGGACAGCTTTGGTCTGGATATGGTCTATTTTATGATGACAAACATTTTGGAAGAATCCTCGGAAGTTCTCATCTGCGGAGAGTTCGGCGAGGGAGTCATCGAGGAGGCATTCGGGGTAAATGTGTCGGATAACAGCGCTGTCCTCAAGGGAGTGGTTTCCCGGAAGAAACAGATGATTCCCGGAATCCTCGAAAAATTACCGCAATAAGTTTTGTCTGAAAGCCGATATTTATTGACGACCGATTATAGAAAAACTGTTTAAATATTTCACAGAGTGGACAAAAAACAACGATGGTCAACAACTTGTTTTTTCGGTTTTTTTAAGGTATTATATAAATGTAATCCCCTAAGTTAAA
>CACZOS010000390.1 GCA_902782815.1 uncultured Lachnospiraceae bacterium
ATGCTTCCTCCTGTAGAGTCCATTCCTGCTTCGAAAATCAGGAATCCCACTTTCTGTAGAGACTCCGGCACCACCAAGAAAAACTACGGAAGAGGACTCCATGATCATTTCCCGAAAAGCATCTACCTTTTGTCCCTCATTTAGCCGATTAAAAAAATTATGCTTTTCCTTTTCAGAGGAAAACTCTTTGATCATTGTTAATACCTCCTTTACTGCTCCTTATCTATTATCCTGTGGTCGTTTTTCGGGCGATGCCATGAGCGCAGAAACCCTATTGCAATTTCAGCGAAGATATCATATACTTATTTTAGTTAGTTATACCTAACTATATATAACAGAATCTTCATTTTTCAATACTCAGGAGGTCGCACTATGAAAGTTGACTACAAAAACTGGATGCCAAAAGGGATGATTGTCGGATTCTTTACCGGAGCCGTCATGTCTTTGCTGCTTATCCCTGTACTTGGATGTACTACCCTTATACATAATTCCTATTTACGTACATTTCTTACTATAGCTTTAACTGTATCCTTTATGATCTTCGCAAGTATGACCGTGTGGAGTTACCTGATGTACAAGGCTTTTGACTATAACGGGAACCGGAAGATGTCGAAACAGATCATCGAGGGGACTGCTTCTCTTATCCACGTTCCTGAAAAAGGAACCGTTCTCGATGTCGGCTGCGGAAGCGGTGCCCTGACCATCGCAGTTGCTAAAAATCATCCGGATGCTTTCGTCATCGGGATTGATCGCTGGGGGAAGGAATACTCTTCATTCAGCAGAAAACTTTGTGAACAGAATGCGGAGGCAGAGGAAGTCTCTAATGTCCGCTTTCAGAAAGGTGATGCCGCACATCTGGATTTCCGGAATGAAACATTTGACGCGGTTACAAGCAATTATGTCTATCACAACATCCCTTCCAAAAACCGTCAGGATCTTATACTGGAAACTCTCCGTACTCTGAAAAAAGGGGGATCTTTTGTGATCCATGATATATTTTCCTCGTCCAAATACGGAGACATGCAGAAGTTCATTAAAAAGCTGAAGGATATGGGATATCAGGAGGTAAATCTTATCGATACAACAGACGGCATGTTCATGAGCAGGTCGGAGTCTACCTGGATGGCTCTGTCCGGATCAGCTCTGCTTACCGGAATAAAATAGAAATACGATCATGATAATAAGCAGGAGAAATGATATGGCAAAGAAAGATTATAAGTCACTGTCGATTCGTGAATTTACAAAAGCCGCTAAGGTTTACGAAGGTGACCGGGCAGGCATCTACCGGATGTGCAGGAAAGACTATCCCGATGTACTGGCTGAACTGGAAAAAGAACCATTTAACGATCTTCTTGACTGCGGCTGCGGAACGGCACCCATGCTTACTTTACTTCACGAAAAATATCCGGAGAAACATTATACGGGGATTGATCTGACACCAAAGATGATCGAGGTTGCACAGTCCAAACACATGGAAGGGGTGGATCTTGTTGTAGGTGACTGCGAAAACCTTCCTTTTGCTGACGATTCCTATGACGTGGTAATCTGCTGCCAAAGTTTTCACCACTATCCGAATGTCCAGGATTTTTTCAATAGTGTATACCGGGTATTGCGTCCCGGCGGCCGACTGATCCTTCGGGATATGACCATGGATTCTGCAGCCGTACGCTGGTTCTGCAACCATATCGAAATGCCTCTTATCAATCTGCTGGGGCATGGCGATGTCCGGGTCTATGGCAGGGATGATGTAAACCTTCTATGCAAAAAAGCAGGGCTCAGGATGGAATTGTTTGAAAAACGTGGATTCTGCCGCCTTCACTGTGTGGCGAGAAAAGGCTGATAACACTCATCTCCTAAACATATGCCCATCTACGAGGACTTCCGATTCAGTATTACCACAGCGCCAAGGATCAGGAAGATCCCGATTCCGGAGAACACTGTTAATGGTTCGGAGAAATATACTATCCCGATGATCGTGGCAACCAGGGGTTCTATGGTTGCAAGAATCCCCGCTTTACTGGCTTCCAATGTCCGGAGCCCCATTGTGTATGCCAGAAAGGGGATTACCGCGGTCACCAGCGCTGTCAGTACACATAATAATACCAGTCCAGTCAGATTCTCCGCTCTGGTGAATTTTGACATCATGTCTTTCAGGTCACAGATCAGCCAGGATCCGGCTGCTGCGAGCAAAAATGTATATGCCGTTACGGTAAATGGTGAGTATTTCCTTAATGCAATCGTTCCCAATATACTGTACAGGCCATAACCGATGCCGGATCCGAGACCAAATAATAATCCGATCAGGGGGATACCCTCCCCTGAAATTCCGGAAACCATCACACACCCTCCAAAGGCGAGAACAAGAGCAACCAGCTTTCTTTTGTTCATTTTTTCATGAAAGAACAGGGCCGACATCAGCATGATCCAGATCGGTGATGTATATAAAAGGATCGCCGCAGCAGACAGGGACATGATCTTTATGGCTGAAAAGTAGCATACGGTAAAGAAAAGAATGCTCCCAAATCCGAGTCCAAAAAAGAGAGGAATATCCCTCAATGAAATTTTAAAGCCTTCGCGGTCTTTGGCAAACAGGATTATACAAAAAACCAGTGCAGCCAGCGTAACACGAACTGACACGATCTGTATGGAATTGAAGCCGTAGGCGGCGAGCTTTCTGACAAATATGCCCATGCTCCCCCAGAAACAGGCAGCGAGTATAACCAATACAGTTCCTGCCTTCCAATTGTTATTTTTCATTTACGTATACCCTCAGTATGATTCTCATTCAGAAAAAACAGACTCAACTATTTTACAGAATTTTTCAGGCTGTTCTTTAACCGGCCAGTGTTTACAATCCTTAAACACTACCACCTGACTATTCGGATTTTTCTGTGCTGCCAGGTTGATATCAGCCAACGGAACAAGCGGGTCCCTTTCTCCTATAATGTAAACAACAGGCATTTTTAAATCCTTCAACTCATCCGAATAATAGGGTTTTGCCCGGAACCTCTCCGATGAACTCCGCTGAAAGCTGAGCATGGACTTTCCTGCCAGATCCCCCGCACATGACTGCATCACCTCATCTGTTAAAGAGTCGGTAATGAGTGCCTTATTTCCAATCAAGGCGTATGCTATTGACCATTTTGCCAGCCATCTGTATTTTGCACACCATTTGTACTGCAGCAGTGTCAGATCAGTATGATTTA
>CACZOS010000391.1 GCA_902782815.1 uncultured Lachnospiraceae bacterium
CCTGCGATCTCCGGATGCAGAGCAAATTCCTCTTTCAGTCTCTCCATTGCATGAAGAACATTGAGTCTGCAGGCCCGGCCGGGGTCTTTTTCCTCTCCGATGGCTTCCTGTATATCTTCGATAATAAAACGGATGAATCCGTCGCTGTGACCTTTAAGTGCAGCATCAACAGCACCGCATCCCGTATGTCCGAGGACGATGATCTGACCGCAGTCCAGGTGGGAAGCGGCATACTCGATGCTGCCCAGCTGATGGTTATCCAGCACATTTCCCGCCACACGGATCACAAAGAGATCGCCGATATCAGCGGAGAAGATCTTCTCCGGAACTACCCGGGAATCGGAGCAACAGATCACGATGGCATAGGGATGCTGTCCCTCTTTGGAAGTCTTGATCCGCAAATCCGCAGATGAGGTGGAAAGATAGTTTTCATTCCCTTTATTCATTTTCAGTCTGATCATTTCTTTCATCATTTTCGTCTTCCTTTACAATTCATTTCAATTCAACACAGTTTTCCCTCTTCTTCGAGCCGCATCAATGCTTTTCGCACCCCGTCATCGTTGCAGCTCTCACAGAACAGGTCAGCCACAGCCTTTGCCTCAGCAGTTCCGTTTGCCGGCACGACGGCACAGCCCGCAGATCTCAGCATGGCCAGATCGTTTGCCGCGTCGCCGAAGGCGATGCTCTCTTCTATGGGAATATCCAGATGTTTGCAGAGAAGCCTCAGGGTCTTTCCCTTATCAATTCCGGCAGCATTGATCTCGATGAAAATCGGTCCGGAGGTGGTGATGAAAAGCTGGGGAAACTCATCTCTCAATCCGGAGAGAATATCCGGTGTCAGCTCATCGTCCTTGGAGTAGAGAAAAATCTTCTGAAGCCCGGCCGGCATTTCATTCAGCGTAGCATAAAGATCCCTGCTGGCATGGGCAATATCGACAACCCCGGGGGCTGCTCTTCTTATGATATAATCCGCAATCTTTCCGTCTGCTTCCGTAAGAATGTACCGCTCCCCATTGCAGACAAAGGATGGGTACACGGGAAGAGACTCACTGAATCTTAATACTCTCTCCGCCAGTTCCTTGTCAATCGTAAAATTAAAGATATAGCGCTGTTCATCAAAATCATACACACCGCCGCCGTTGCAGGTGATCGCATATCTCAAATGTGCGATTCCCCTCACCGGATCCGGCAGTTCCTTGTGGGCCCTTCCGGTGGATGGTACGAAAAGGATGTTTTTCTCATACAGGGATGAAAGTACTTCTTCCGTCTCTTTTGAGATTGTCTTATCCGACCTCAACAGGGTACCGTCAAGATCCGTCGCTACCAGTCGAAACATATTTTTCTCCTTTCACACACCAGCTATCGAATTCCAAGCAAAACAGCTGTTGTTCTCGGTCCGAGATTGATTCCTGTCTGATCATTGTGAATCTTTTCCTCACCAGGTTCAGACCATACACCATAAGCCTCAAAAACCAGCTTCCACTGAAAGCCTTCAGGAAGGGCAGGAAGGGAAAACCTGTGCTCCTCCCAGTGGGCATTTACCGCAACATAGATGAAGGCATCGCTTTCAGTCTTAAATTTATCATGGTCCTCCGCATACAGATAGGCAAAGGTAAGGGTGTCTGCATTTTCTTCAAAGGTCCATGGTATCAGGGAGTGGAATGAAAGCTCGGGATAGCCTGTTCCGTTGTGCGCGAAGTCAAAACTGTCTGCTCTGAGGACGGGATGGGCTTTTCGGAATCTGATCAGGCTTCTGACATAATCATGAAGTTCTTTATTTTTCTTCAAAAAGCTCCAGTCCAACCAGGATATTTCATTATCCTGACAGTAAGCATTATTGTTCCCCCACTGGGTATTGGCAAACTCATCTCCCGAAAGAAGCATGGGAATACCCCGGCTGGTGAGGAGAATTGTGAGCATATTTTTCATCTGCCTGTATCTCAGCTTGTTGACCCCGACATCATCGGTCTCCCCTTCGACCCCACAATTCCAGCTGTCGTTATCGTTGCAGCCGTCACGGTTTTTCTCCCCGTTGGCCTCATTATGTTTCTCATTGTAAGAGACCAGATCGTATAAGGTGAACCCATCATGGCATGTGACAAAATTCACTGATGCCTTTGGTCCCCGGAAATCATACAGATCATCTGAACCACGTATGCGTCTTACCAGCTCCGGTGCACAGCGCCCGTCTCCCTTGATGAATCTCCGGAGGCAGTCGCGATACTTTCCGTTCCATTCGGACCAGCGGCCGAAGGCGGGAAAGCTTCCTACCTGATAGAGTCCGCCAGCATCCCATGCTTCTGCGATAAGAAAGCTTTTTCCGAGTACCGCATCATTTGCAATACTGTCAAGCAAAGGAGGATGAACCATGGGTTCCCCTTTCTCATCTCTTGACAGAATAGATGCCAGATCAAAGCGAAAACCATCGATATGATAGGCTGACACCCAGTATCTCAGACAGTCCAGCACTGTATTCCTCACAACCGGATTATTACAGTTCATCGTATTGCCGCACCCGCTGAAATTATAATAAGACCCGTCCGGTGTCAGCAGGTAATAGGTACGGTTGTCAATCCCTTTGTAAGAAATAAAGGGGCCATTTTCATTTCCCTCGGCCGTATGATTAAAGACCACGTCGAGTATTACCTCAATACCGTTTTCATGAAGCTTTTTCACCATGTTTTTCAATTCATCCGCCTCCATGCCGAAAGGTGAAGATGCCGCATATCCGGCCTTTGGCGCGAAAAAACATACGGTAGAATAGCCCCAGTAGTTGAATAAATGCTTCCTGTCCTCATTTCCCGCATACTCAAACTCATCGAACTCAAAGATCGGCATGAGTTCCACACAATTGATCCCCAGTTCCTTAAGATAGGGGATCTTTTCAATGATGCCAGCGAAGGTTCCCTTGTAGCGTACTCCGCTTTCGGGATGTTTGGTATAAGAACGCACATGCAGCTCGTAGATCACAAGATCGGTCTCATCCAGTTCAACCGGCCTGTCTCCTTCCCAGTCGTAGTCCTCACGGATTATCTGCCCTCTGTGCTGAAAGGGATTGTCAAGGTCCGGTTTTCTGCCCCATACCGTTCTTCCCGATACAGATTTTGCATAAGGGTCCAGCACGACACGGGAGCTGTCAAAGAGCATCCCGGCAGAAGGATCATATAAGCCATCAAACCTGTATCCGTATTCCGTGGTTTCAGGATTCAGACCGAAGACCATCATGGTGTAGACGTTACCGATTCTGAACTCTTCAGAAAAAGGTATTTCTACAAAAGGTTCTTTTTGCCCATGATGGTAGAGAACAAGCGTACATCCCGTCGCTTCCTTAGAAAAAATGCTGAAATTAACGCCATCCTCTGTCAATGTCGCCCCAAAAGGAAATACCCGGCCTACCCGGTATTTCAGACCATTTATACTGTTGGTGGGAAAAGTATCAATTAATTTCATCTATCCTGTTCCTTAATCTTAAGTGGTTTTATTATACCTCTTTACCGGAAGCAGGACAACCTATACTCTGCCGCTTTATCTTCTCCCAATCCCGGTTTTCACACCACGCCACAAGTCTCTCATCCACATCATATACCATCGACACAACTGTGGGACATACCTCCTGTGAAACAGCTTTCAGTATCTCAAAACAGTCATTCACATCAAAATCATCGGCTGCTTCTTTCAGCATGGCTTCCGCTTTATGATACCTGTCCCACCCCATCCAGGGATGTTTTTCCGAATCCTGCTTAAAAGGAGAGAAATTTGTCAGGATCTTATATTCCGGCTTTTCGTAATATTCGAATCCCTGTCCCGGTATAATGTGAAGCACATTGCCCTCCGCATCTGACAGGGCAGACATAAATGTAAGACCGGGAATACTGAAAACAGGACCTTTTGCAGCAATCTCCCGGATTTCCCGCAAGGTCTTTTTTTGCAGCAGCAGATCAATATCAAGCAGGATTACATTATCTCCGGGTCCGGTCGGATTTGAACGTTCATCAAAAGGCCAGCAGGTGGGCATTCCGACGAAGTCCCCCCTGGAATTTGCCCCGAACAGGGGCATCCAGCCTTCTGCCGCATCATTAACCTCAATATAAACTCCTTTGTCTGCCGGCCGTACTCTATATTCCATATCCAGAAGATCCAGATTCCATCCTACAATAGTTTTTTTCTTATTTACCACAATACTCGTACACATCTCAGTCCGCATCCTCCTCCATTGTCAGTTTCCCATTTTTTTATCTGTGATCAGTTCCGTATATCCTGATAAAATGCCGGCTGAAAGCCTCAATCTGCCTTGTTGCCTCTTCCGTTTTCTCCGCTTCACGGTCGCAAAGATGAATGAGTGCCGAGATCGGTGTGGTATAGGCGAAGGCAAGCATGGCAGGATCATCCTTACGGATCAGCCCCTTGTCCATCATGCCTGCAAAGATGTGAGAAAACATATCCATTAATCCGGTAAGGAAATGTTTCGTTGCAAGCTTCCGGGCCCGGTCATCCCGAAACTGCTCGATGGTAAGCAGCTTCCTCGTCTTGATGACCCTTTCATCGTGAATCGTAAAATTCACCATCCGCATCGTCATGGCCACAAATCCCTCTGATGAATCCGGTACCGGCGGCAGACGGTCTGCAGATCCAAAGCGTTCATCATAATAGACGATCAATTCATCAAGAAGGGTATTCCAGATATCCTCCTTGCTCTGAAAATGCTTATACATTGAAGACTTGACCAGTCCGAGAGAAGCCGTAAGCTCACGGATATTCGTTCCGGCATATCCATATTCCGAAAACATCTCCAACGCAGCATCAAGTATCCTTTGTTTTGTATCCTTAGCCATAAAAACCTCCCATATCACAAAAAGTGACCGTTCGTTTCCTTAATAGTAGAAAACGAACGGTCACCTGTCAAGACTGATTTTTCCTGCTGCATCACATGGATTCTCCTAAGCTAAAGGCGGAGCAATCCCCCCATCCGGGCGGATGGGGGATTTCCTGTCTATACGATATCTGATTTTTTCATTCTTCCTGTCTTTACCAGGCACCTTTATAGGCAATGGTAACTGCCGCATTTTCCGATCCTTTTCTCATGCATTCTGTCAGATCAGCTCCCTCCAGATAAGCATTGAGAAAACCTGCGATATAACTGTCTCCGGCACCCATTGTATCTACCAGGTCACA
>CACZOS010000392.1 GCA_902782815.1 uncultured Lachnospiraceae bacterium
CCCATCGCGGGACAGACAGTCTGCTAAGAGAAAAGCCGGAGAACGGATGTGACAGGTATCTGCCGCATGGATTCTGCGGTTTTCCTCTTTTTATGAGGAAGAGAAATCCTGCGGGTTCCCCTGAAAAGCTGAAAAAGCGTGGAACCGGCCGGAAATCCCGGGACAGGAAGGAAGATTATGATGGAACGGATCGAGCGTATCCAAAATATGGAGAGATCACTGGATGCATCCCGCCTGGCTGTGGACCGTCTGGCGGAAGCCCTTGAGGCATATGAATCTGTACAAAAGGAGTTGAAAATACTCAGCGACTATTACGGAAGCAGCCTCTGGAGGGAGGATTTTGAGGCGGATGAAAGGGGAGAAATTCCGGCAGACCTGAAAAGGGGGGTCCTGTCCGAGGATGCCGTCTATAATCTTCTGACCGATGACCACGAACTGGGTCTGAGAATGATGAAGATTTCCGCACGGACTTTGGAAGGATGAAAAAACGGAATAGAAGAATGAAAGTGGAAAAGAATATCGGATATAAAGACTATGTAGAAATCTCCGAAGAGAATAAGTGCTATCTTGAGCATATTGCGGGGGATACTTCCCGGTTCCGCTATCCCCATCTGATATCCATGGAGGATTGGTTTGTTTTTGATGAAGACCATAAATACTGGAGATTCTTCCCTGAAAATGCGCCGGGAGCTTTTCAGGAGGAAGCAGCGGATAAGGCACGTCGGTTTGCCATGGAGGATATCACCGTCTGGGAGTTCCTTTCACCTGCGGCAAAGCAGCTGCATTTTTATGATATGGCAGGAAGACCTTATCCCGATGGAGATCGTCAGAAGGCTTTTGAAGAAGTCTGCAGGATGTACGGGGAAAGAAATCAGTCCTTTCCCGGGGCTGAGCTTGTTACCATGAAGCTTAAGGATCTGAGGGTAAGGAAGGGTTTCGGCTATATCAGAGAGCTTTACCGGCAGATTGAAGACCTGCCTGTCCATTTCCTCAGACTGAAAGAAACCGGTTTATTTCCCTTCGGAAGTGTCTTAAAGGGTACGGATCTGGTGGTCACGGATGAAAGCCCCTTTAATTTCTGCCAGGACATGCTCCATGCCCTTTATCATTTCAAGGAGGGGATTCCCGGAAGGATGGATGACAATCTTATGGTGGAAGAGATCTGGGCAGGCGTTCCCGCTCTTTATGCTCTTCAGCTTGCCCGGGGGCGGATGGCCAGAAGGAGAAGACGCAGTCCTTCACCCCACCTTATCCGTTTTACCGACTATATTTATCTGCGGGCTTATCTGGGTCAGGCCTTTGCCGGAGAGAAGGATTTTTCAGAGGGACATCCCGTATTCAGTCTGATCGAACCGGCCATCCGCCTCATGATCTATCCCTTGCGGAATAAAAGTGAGGAAGAGAGAAACCGTATCCTTGCCGACGCTGTTCTGGAAGACCGGACACAGGAACTGGTCAGCTGTTTTGAAGGTGCCCTGGGGAAAGGAAGCTTCAACGAGATCTACGGGACCTGGTCCATCTATGATAAATATGAAAATGCCTTATCCTATCTTGCCCCGGGGAAGCTGGATGAGATTATGTTTGAAGGGCCTGCCCTGCTCCCCACGGGTGTAGATTCCGGGATAGTAAAACAGATATGGAAGGAAATAGACAGAAGAGATGAAAATATTACTCTGTTATCCTCCGGTAAGTGAAGAATACAATCCCATCCGGGATTCGGGGCTTGCTCCTCACCTGAGTACCCTGTGTATAGCCAGTCACCTGGAATCTCTCCATGATGATCTGGATTTTCTTCTTCTCGACGGACATCATCTTTCTCTTGAGGAGATCTGTGGGAAAATCAGAACTTTCAGTCCGGATATCCTTGGCTGCAGCGTAGATTTTACCAATTACAACAATGCAGTCAGATTGTGTGAATACAGCAGAAAGATTTCTCCTGAGATCTGGAATGTGCTGGGCAGCAATCATGCCACCAACATGGCTGACCGGATCCTCCGGAACAGGAGATGTATAGACTTTGTGAGCACCTTTGACGGGGAACCTTCCTGGGAAGACCTGGTCCTGATCCGGAAGGGGAAGCTGCCCAGGGAGAAAGGACGTAATCTTGCCTGGTATGATCCCGACACCCGCCGGGTGATCCATACCAGGAAAGAACTGATGGATCTTGAGGAAATGAGAGGGGTGGATTATCCCCTGATCGATATGGAACCCTATTTTGCCATGCAGGAGAAGGTGTTGGGTAAGGGATTCCGTATGATGCAGTTTACCTCCCAGAGAGGATGCGCCAATAAGCCTCTTTGTGTATTCTGCGGAAGATATACGGACGGGATACGTTTTCGCGATCCGGAAGTCTACGCGAAGGAGATTGCATACTGGACGGAGAAATATGACCTTACCGAGGTCTGGGACAGAAGTGACAGTTTTATCCAGAGCCGGAGATGGCTGATGGATTTCTGCCATGCCATGGAGAAGCATACCCATCGCTTCCGGGAAGGACGGACCACATTTAAAACCTACGCCAGGGCAGACCAGCTTCTGAAGGAGGATGTGATCGATTGTCTCAAGGGACTGAATTTCCGTATGGTTTTCATCGGCTATGAGGCCGGAGACGACAGGATACTGAAAAATATCGGCAAACACTCCAATCTGGAGGTTTACCTTAAGGCGACGGAAAATGTTTTTTCCGCCGGTCTGGACATTGATGCAAGTTTTATTGTGGGTCTTCCCGGGGAGAACAGACAGAGTATGGATAATCATGTGGCATTTGCCCGTCAGCTTGTGGAGATGGGACTGGATAAGATCAGGGTCAACCGTCTTCTGGTCCTGCCGGGCACCCCTCTTTACCGGAAAGTCATGGAGACATTCCCGGAACTGAATGACCGGGACATTATTCCCCAGGATCTTCTGCAGCATAAACTGTTTCTTACCGATCTGTACGATCTGAATGAATTCGGCGGGGACGTGGAGGCCTTCAAGGAGGCCCAGAGAGCCTGCGCCGATGCCATGACCGGGACTGTCCTGGCCCATGGAGGCGGGGCGGAAGGCTACGGCTACGGTAAGGGCAGGAATATTCTCAGGGGAAAACAGCTGCAGAGCAGAAACCGGGAAGATTAGCGGATATTTCGGAAAAACAAGATAAAGGCAGGCGTAGAAAGATGGATTTGACAATGACCGATAATAAGACCGTCTCCTATGTGGAAATGTCAGACGGGGCTTATCTGTATACAGAATATTATAAGGCTCAGGGAAATCCCGATGGAGAGTGCGAAAAGGATGAACCGGATGTGGTGGCCTTTATTCCGGGATTCTGCTGCACTGCAGGATTTTTTGAAAAAAATGTACCCGGGATATCCACCTGTTATGATGTGATCGTCTATGATCCCCGCGGCCAGGGCAACTCCTCCAAGGGGCTGCAGGGGCATACGGTTTCAAGAAATGCCCTCGATCTTCATGAAATCCTGGAGTATTACGAAAAGAAGCATGCCGTTCTTGTTGCCTGGTCCATGGCCGGACAGTTTGTCATGGATTATATCAGGCAGTTCGGGACGGAGAGGATAAGCGGAATCGTCATGGCAGACTGCCCCCTGCATGCGCTGGGGGATGAGGAGTGGAATGCCCACGGACTGGGCGGCTTCAATATGGACCATTTCAATGCCCATCTGAAACTGAGTTACCGGCAGTGGGAGGATTACTGCCATGGGTTCGCGGTCAAGATCTGGGGCGGAATAGATGATTCCCGGATTGAGTGGGCCACAGCAGAGTTCACCAAAACTCCCCCATGGATTGCCTTTGCCATTTACAGTGACATGGTATACCGCAACGGTTATCCCCGGCTGGCCCGGACCCGGGTTCCCATGCTTTTTACCGGGGCGGATTCTTTGGTGACAAGCAACGGGAAAGATCTGGCTTCCCGCTGGTACCCTGACGCCAGACCGGATGGTCTGGTCTCCGATCACTGTACTTTTGACCGGGGAGGGCATGTTTTTTTCTATATGGAAGCGGATAAATTCAATAAATGTCTTCTGGAATTCATTGATTCCAGAATAAGGAAAGGGAAAAAACCGGCACAGAGGCTCGAAAGTGAGTCATGAATTCAAAATGATTAAGGGGGTTATTCATGAATTACAGAGAAGACAGATACGGGAATAAGGTATCCATCCTCGGATACGGCTGTATGAGGTTTACCCAGAAACTGGGCAGGGTGGACCTGGAAAAGACGGAAGAGGAGATCATGGAAGCATTCCGGGGCGGGGTAAATTATTTTGATACAGCCTACATTTACTCCGGAAGTGAAGCTGCACTGGGGAAGGTCCTGGAAAAAAACCATATCCGTAACCAGGTGAATATCGCCACCAAACTGCCCCACTACATGATCAGAAAACCGGGAGATATGGAAAAATATTTCTCCGAGGAGCTGAACCGTCTGCGGACAGATCATGTGGATTATTATCTCATGCACATGCTTACGGATGTCAAAACCTGGGAGCGGCTTAAAGGACTGGGTATTCTGGACTGGATCCGGGAGAAGAAAGAGACCGGCGCCATCCGCCAGGTGGGATTCTCCTACCACGGCAACTCAGATATGTTCTGTTCTCTTTTGGATGCCTATGATTGGGACTTCTGC
>CACZOS010000393.1 GCA_902782815.1 uncultured Lachnospiraceae bacterium
AGACATTGCCATGCGCTATGCCTTCCTTTCCAGGCAGATTCTGTCCATGGAGGTATCGGCCGGAACAATCCTGGATTATCTCCTGGACCGGTTTGTAAAAGCTGTTATCGATTACGATACGGACATTCCTCCTTCCATGATGAATCAGAAGCTTCTCCGCATGATTTCCGAAGATTACCGTCAGGTCTACCTGATCCAGAGCGGAAAAGTGGAAACAGCTCAGGAAAAGCTCTATCTGCGGCTCCTGCTGGTCACCGACTTTATCAGCGGTATGACAGATACCTATGCGAAGGATCTTTATCAGAAGATGACAGGTATCGTATAGGAATATTGTATCGAAATATCATCATGAAATGGGTAGTTTCAGCGGTGTGATAAGTGTGTGATGGAGCATATGCTAAAATAAGCTGTAACTGTTATAAGCTCCATTGGAGGCGTAAACATATGGAAAATGGGTCGATCAAAATAGATTTGGTAAAGCTTCTCAAATTTCTGCTAAAGTATATCTGGCTGCCGGTTCTTCTGGCCGGTATCGGGTTTGGCCTGATGTACTGGCGTACAAACCGGCTGCCGAATTCCTATACGGCATACGGAACCATGTATGTGTATAATGGGAATCCGAATCTGTATAATTATCAGTATGCAAATTCCAGTGACCTGACCTCTGCCGTTCAGCTGATCGATACTTATCAGGTCGTGGTAAAAAGCAGGAAGGTCATGGATGTGGTGACTGAACGTCTGCTTGCCGACTACCCGGAAATCACCCGTGAATTTATAACGGGGACACTTTCCATGGGTTCGGTATCCGAGACAGGCGTGGTCCGCGTGCAGTCTGTGACCAGAAATCCTCAGCTGTCTGCGGATATCTGCAATGCGGTGCTGGATGTGGCTCCGGCGGAGATCATCCGGGTGGTCAGCGCAGGCGGAGTTGAGATCATCGACTACGCGGTACCTCCAAGCCGGCCTAATTCCAAGAACCCTATGCAGAAAGGACTTCTGGGAGGAATGGCGGGAGGCCTGCTGGGGGCAGCGATTCTGGTCCTGTCATTCTTATTGAATAACAGGATCACCGATATCAATGATCTTATAAACAATTATACACCGCCCATTCTCGCGACAATAAGACGTGTAAAAACCAAAAAGGATACTGCTGCCATTCTGGCAGCTATAAAGGATGGAAGAAAAAAGCCTGGAAAAAGGAATTCCGCGCCCGCTGTTTCCATCCTGGAACGTTTAAAAGGGAAAAGCAAAGCTCCCGGTCACCAGAAAGATCCTAAGGCAGAAAAGAACACTATACCTAAGAGGATAAAGGAAAAGAACGACGACAGAGAGGCTTCCGGTTTTCTTCTGGATGAGAAAAGTTCCATGGAAATGCTGGAAAGCTATGGCAGACTCCGTATGAATCTGCATTATACACTGGTCGGAAAAGAGCATAATGCGGTAGTTGTCACCAGTGCTGTCCCGGGTGAAGGCAAATCCACTATCGCTGCAAATCTGGCTATTACCTGTGCCCTGGGAGAGAAGAGAGTATTGCTGGTGGACAGCGATCTGAGAAGGGGCTTCCAAAGTGATATATTCGGATACAGCCATCATCTGAAGGGACTGTCGGAATTGTTGACGGGAGAGTGTAAGCTGCAGGAGGTGGTTCTGAAATATACCCGGGCTAATCTGGATATTCTGCCTACCGGACAGCTCCCTCCGAACCCGGCGGAGCTTCTGGACACCAGAGAGATGAAGGATCTTCTTGCGGAGCTTGAGAAAGAGTATGATCTGGTTCTTCTGGACATGCCGCCTGTCAATATTGTTTCCGATCCTCTGATCCTTTCAAAAAACGTTGCGGGCTGCATTTTTGTGACGAGGCAGAATTATTCCAACCACAAGGACATCCGGAAAGCTCTCATGGAAGCAGAGATGACGGATATGGATATTCTGGGCTTTGTGTTTTACGGAGAAAATATAAACCAGGGAAATTATTATTCCAGGAAACATTATCAAGGTTATTACAAACAATATGATCATCGTAAACCAGTGACCGCTGATGCAGAAGGGAACAGGGATAAGAAATCATGAAAAAGTGGAGAATTCTAACGATTGCGGCTCTGCTGGTTCTGCCTGTGCGGACATTACCCATACCGGCGGCTGCTGAGGCAGAGGAGCAGCCATTTGAGAATCCCGGTACGGCAATGGAGCTTTCCATACCCAATATTACGGAAACCCTCTGTACATGGGATAATTCCGGCAACCTGGTGAGTGAAAGTTCATACGGCCTTGATAAAACCAGGGTGCTCAATGCCAGAGGGTTTCATCATGCAGAATATACCTGGGATGAGCACGGCAATCTGCTAAGTGATACCTATTATGACCTGTTCGGTAATCCGACTACAGGAGATAAGGGCTATGCAAGAGCAGAGTATACTTATTACACGGATGCGGACGGCAATTCAGTTGTGGTGACGGAAGATCGTTATGCTTCGGATGGCACCAGAGCCCGGATTCCGGGAAGCTACAGCTACCGCCGGGACAAGCTGGATGCCGGATGGGTCGTGTCCACCAGCTATTACGACGCGGACGGGAAACTGACCCGGCCAACGGGCGGATATGCTCAGATCATCAACAAAATAGGACGATCTTCTTCATCGATCGTTTCGCAGACGACACAATACCTGGATGCGGATGGAAGTGCGCTGATCGGACCGGAAGGCGGAGCTGTGATCTCTTCTGTTTTCGACCTGAAATTCGTTAAAGAGAATGAGATCACTGTGGAAGATGTGGCGAAGGCCATAGGACCGGGTCTGGATGAGATCGAAGATAACGATACAAGGAGCAAAGCGCTCCTTATTACGCAGTCTATTTTTGACGCAAACGGG
>CACZOS010000394.1 GCA_902782815.1 uncultured Lachnospiraceae bacterium
TCACATTTTCTAAAATGTCCGGCATTAAAGAAAAATTATTTGGCCAATAGAACGGAAAGGCAATAAAACACAAATGCGACACATTTTCCTACTAAAATAGTATCGGGATAACCATCGACATTAGCTTACCTTCAGGAGAAAAAGATAAATGAAAAAGCAGGATAAGCGGAGGCATGTTTTTATCCCGGAAGAATTATTCACACGAATCGCCTCGGGGGATGATTCGGCACTGGAAGATCTGTACTATCTTTCTTACCGACCCATCTATGCCTTTTTAATATCACTCACTTTGAATAAAGAAGATGCGGATGACCTGCTTCAGGATACTTATCTGAGGATCAGGGAGGCCGCCCATCTGTACAGACATCAGGGAAATCCCATGGCCTGGATGATGAAGATCTCCAAGAATCTTTTCCTCATGAAGAAAAGAAAAGAAAAGGGGAAGGAGACCATTCACGAGGACGGGATCCTGGAGATGATGGAATCCACCTTCCATGAGATTGATGATGTGGAGAACCGTATTTTCCTGGAAGAGTTATTTCTTCATATAACCGATGAGGAAAGGGAAATCATTCTCATGAACGTTCTGTCAGGTCTGACCTTCCGGGAAATAGCAGGAATAATGAATAAACCTTTAGGAACTGTCCTGTCCAAATATCATCGCGCCGTGAAAAAGCTGCGCAGGGCTTCCGAAAAAATGGAGAAAGGAGATGATTGACTGTGGAAAGACGCATAGAAAAGCAGCTGCATGATGTTTTTGATCCTCTGGCACCGGATATCATTTCCGGACTGAAAACAATGGATTATCCGAAGATAGAGTCCGAGAGAGAACTTTTCTCCGAATACCGAAGGCCCTATTCCCATTCCTTTTTAAAGGCAGGTTCCCTTGCCGCCATACTCCTGGTGACATGTATTCTTTCGGCATTCCTATACTTTACCGCTTTTGTCCCTGCGGGGACTGTCACCATAAAGGCTGATCAGGATTACCGGCTTTCCATCAACAGAAAAAACAGGATCATCTCCGTGAAAGTGTATGGAAAAGAAAACCAGGGAGGTCAATTGTCAATACCGGATCTGAAAGGGAAAGAGCTGGATAAAGGTCTTGATCTTATCTTTGACTCTGCACATAAATCAGTTCCGGATAAAAAGGCTCACGTGGAGATTTCCTATAGCTGCAGGGGAAAGGTAGATAAAACGGAGAAGATCATTATCGACTGTGTTGATAAATACGCCGAAGATATGGAAATTATCATGAACGGGCAGGTCCAGTCAGCAGGAAATACGGAAGAAGCAGAGGGAGCGGGAAAAGGACAGGATTCATTGACTGCCGATTCCGAAGCTGTCACGGAAGAAGATTCCACAGAAGCTTCCACCGAAGATACAGGGGAAGATCCGGCTGCAGAATCGTCGCAGTCTACTGAAGCAGCTGCCGCTGCCGCATCCGCATCTCCGGAGACAGTCGTTTCATCAACGGAAGCTGCAGGGAAAAAACCGGAAGAGACAATTTCAGGAAATCTTACGGAAACCCCATCTCAGGAAGTATCTGCTGAACTGGAGGAAATCGCATCACCGCATGGTTCAACTGAGCTGACGGAAATCAACCCCCCGGATTATCCTGATCAGATTACGAATGAGAATACAGCGGATACTCCGGCTGCACCGGAGATGATCCCGGAGGAACACAGCTCCGAAAAGAAGGCTGAAAGTGCTAATGAAGAGGAGCCCGGGAGTATGAACCTGACAACAACCCGGATAACGGCTGAGGAAGAAGTTCAGGTTTCTGATATGCCATAAAAAAACGGATACAGAATGATCAGGGGTACCGGAACCAAACTGTCCGGTACCCTTTTTTTATCGAAAAATCCATTTTCATATCCCTTGACTGCTGATATAATAAAAGCAAAGAAAACTCTACCTTAAATAGATATATTTGGAGGTATGGATGATATGCTTTATTTTTTGATCAACCCTTCCACCCGGAGGAAAAAAAGCCTTCGGACATGGAGAAGTATAGAGAAAGATCTGAAGAAAGAGGGGATTGTTTACCAGGCTATTATCAGCAGGAGTAATGAGGATGTGACGGATACCGCCGCACGTCTTACCTCGGATGATGAAGAGAAGACCCTGATCATCCTTGGCGGTGACGGAACCCTGAATGCTTTTTTAAACGGAATGATTCAGACCAAAGGCATTCAGATCGGATATCTTCCCATGGGTTCAGGCAACGATTTTGCCCGGGGTATGGGCATAACCACCAACTATAAGGAAGAGATGGACCTGATTCTCTTTGACAAACAGATCCGGAAGATTCACTACGCAACCGTTACCTATCCTTCCGGAAAGACCCGAAGATTCTTTGTCAGTGCCGGCATGGGCTATGACGCCAGAGTCTGTTACCAGGCTGAACACTCCGCAGCCAAACGGCTGCTGAATCATGTAGGCCTTGGCCGGCTTGTCTATCTGGTTTTCGGTGTTGCCGGACTCGTGAAAGAGAAGACATTTCCCGCTACCTTGTGGGTGGACGGGGAACCTGTCCTGGAGGGCAGCCGCTTTATCTTTACCTCCTTCCATATGCTTCCTTATGAGGGGGGAGGATTTAAATTCTGTCCCAATGTCCGGCCTGAAGATGATCTGATCCATATCTGTGCGGCGGAAGGGATTTCAAAACATAAGATTCCTTTCATCATACCCCAGGCATTTGTGGGCACACATGTCCGCCGTAAGGGAGTCCACCAGTTCCGGTGTTCCCGGGCCGAGATCATCTCGGGCATACCCCAGTACATCCACACTGACGGGGAGACGGATTTTCGTTATGACAGCATGAAGGTAAGAGTATCCGATGATACCATTACCTTTTTGAATTAAGGGAGTGATGACTGATGGTATATTGGAAATTGGATGAGAGGACCATACGTTGTCTGATCAACAAGGAGGAGATCCGGAAGATGGGATTTGATCTCAACGAAATCTCCAGGGATGCCTCCCTCATGTCTGACTTCCTCACAGAGATCATCAAGGATTCCCTCAATTACCTGGACTGGGATACGGAAAACGGTGTTCAAAAATATATTGCCAGGGCTCTTCCTGCCGATCAGTTCCTGATCACCATCAGCTGTACCTTTCCGGATGAGGCTGTCGATCAGGATCTGGACCAGATGCTGCGCATATTAAAGACATTGAACCGGACCATACCCCAGGAAAAGGTGGATAAGATCAGGAGTCTTTCCGGAGAAGAGAAGGAGATGGCATTTGCGGAACTTTCCATGGACCTCTTGGAGGAATGCATCAAAGACCATCAGGAGGTTAAGGACCGGGTAAGGAAGGAAGAGGGACAAAAGGAGGATACAGATAAGCTTCCTGCCCAGTGCCTCATCTTTCACAGTATGGATGAACTCATGCGGTTCGGATCTTTGCTGGACCGGCGGTATGATTATTCATCCCTGCTTTACCGGCTTCATGATGACTATATTCTTCTGGTGGATTTCGGTCCCGGGGATGACAGGAAGGATATCATCCGTTTTATGATCACTGCGGAGGAATATGGGGCAGAGTGCAGCGCCGCCGATCTGACAGGATATTTTCTTGAAGAACATGGCAGGCTCCTCATCCCGGAGAATGCGCTGATGGTCCTTAAATCCCTTGCCGGATAGCGGATTAATATGAAATTGTCTGATAAGCGCCAAAGATTTTTGGCGCTTTACCACTATATGTACGGAGGAGAAGAGGATGAAAGAGATAACGGAGATGCTTAATGACCGGGAAAAGGATGCCTATGCCACCAATCTGCGCAGGCTTTCCTATGATGACGGGGATTATGTCATGTACAAAAATATGCTGGATTTTTTATGGCCTTTTGTCATCGGGGAGAAGGAAGCGGAGGATAAGGAACCCTTCTGCAGAGAGTTTACCAGGTGGAATATGGGACTGGTGGAAAAAACCCTTTACCACGAACACGATATTCCCTATGCCCAGATCAGGAGATGCTATCAGACCATCGCAGACCTGGCAGCAGGTGATCCCGCGGCCGGAAGGAAGCAGCTGGAGATCATCGGAACAGACAATTTTTCCACAGACGGCCTGGCCCCTAAGCTGCGCATGGATAACAGGGGAAGAGTCTTCCGTCCCATGTCAAAACTTTTCATCATCTATAATTTTGCCAAATATTATCTGAAGCATGACATGGCGGTGGAGCTGGAAGAACTGAAAATGGCCTATCCCTATGCCTTTACGGTTTTTGATGATGAGGAACATAAATCCCATGATCAGTTCTATAAAGAGCAGATGGAAGACAGCTCCGACAGGATTTACTATCCCATCAGTGAGAGAGTCTATAAAATCCCCTGGGGACCCAAGACCTTTTATCTTTTTACCGATGAGAAAAGTTTCATCCTTCTCTAAGTTTTTTGTTCACAGGATTTTCACTTTTGGGATGTAGGATGATCAAAACACGATCGCTGAGATATATTTGACAGGAGAAAACTATGGACCGCTTAAAAATACTTGTGGTGGATGATGAGAGCAGGCTGAGAAAACTGGTTAAAGATTTTCTCAGAAAGCATAACTTTGACGTGGTGGAAGCCGCCGACGGGGAGGAGGCTTTGGACATCTTTTTCTCGGACAAGTCCATCACACTGGTAATCTGTGACATTATGATGCCCAAGATCAATGGCTATGAAGTAGTAAAGGAGATCCGCAGATACTCGGATGTTCCCATCATCATGCTCACCGCAAAAGGAGAGGAGCAGGATGAACTGCAGGGTTATGACCTGGGGATAGATGAGTATATTTCCAAACCCTTCAGTCCCAAGATCCTGGTAGCCAGGGTGGAGGCAATCCTGAGAAGGAGCAAGGCTCTGAAGGAAGACGAAGTCCTGAGCATAGGAGGAATCAGTATTGATCTTAATGCCCATCAGGTGAAGGTTGACGGAAAAGAAGTGATCCTAAGCTACAAGGAGTTCGAACTGCTTCATTATTTTTTCATTAATCAGGGTGTTGCCCTTTCCAGGGAAAAAATCCTCAATCAGGTATGGAATTATGACTATTACGGTGATCCCCGTACCATCGATACCCATGTCAAAAAACTCCGCAGCAAACTGGGAGATAAGGGCGATTACATCCGTACCATCTGGGGTATCGGATACAAGTTTGAGGTAGAATAGATACTATGGGAAAACAATCCATCAGAACCAAGATGACCGCCATTCTGGTGGCCATTATCAGTTTTGTTTTAATTTTTACCTGGTTATTGAACTTTTTCTTCGCGGAAAAATACTACATCGCTTCCGAGAAAACATCTGTCATCCGTTCCTATCAGAGTGTAAAAAAACTGGTGGATAAAGCCGATTCAGATATCGAACTGGTGGAAGGCCTGGAACAGATCAGTATCGACAGCAATGCAAGAATGATGGTGGTTCGGTCTGACAGTCAGTCTTATAAGGGACAGGAAGTGATTTTTTCCAATATGAGCGGGGGAACCAGGATTTACGAGGAAATCCTGACTTATCTCCAATATGTCCGCTACCA
>CACZOS010000395.1 GCA_902782815.1 uncultured Lachnospiraceae bacterium
ACAACTGGGAGCATATGAAAACCTATGTGAAAACCACGGCTAAGAATTTTAAGATGTACAATACCCTAAAAGCAGTGGATTACTCGGTGGAGGCACATAAGGGACAGACAAGAAAGAAATCCGATATTCCCTACATCTATCATCCGCTGAATTTAGCCTGCCATGCCTTATCCATGGGGATCAGGGAGGATGAGGTGATTGCGGCCTGTCTTCTTCATGATGTGGTGGAAGACTGCGGCAAGACTCCGGATGAACTCCCGGTTAATGAGGAAACAACAGAGATCGTGAGGCTTCTTACCCGGGAAGAAACCGCTTCCGGAAACCGGGACGACGGGGAGAAGGACTACTATGAAGCGATTCTTTCCAACCCCAGGGCTTCACTTGTTAAATGTCTGGACAGGTGCAACAACCTGACGACAATGTCATGGGGACTGAGCAGAAACCGGATCTACCATAAGATTCTGGAGACAGAGGAATACTATCCTAAACTTCTGAAAGTCTTAAAGGAGACGCCGGAATACAACGATGCAGCCTGGTTATTAAAGTATCAGATCGAGAGCATGCTGGATATATACAAAAGGCTGATGTAAGAAACAGCGGAGAATTTCAAAGACCATGCAGGCCGTTTCCCTGATTTCGCGGATTACAGATATATATTCCGCTATGCCGGATGTTTATTACTCTTTCGAAATCCGTTATCCTATAGAAAACAAAAGGAAAGAAGGGACAGAAATGTTAATGATAATCTTCATCATATGTATGTTGGCAGTGTTCGGGAAATTAGTCTTACTGGCAGTAAAAGGGGCCTGGGGTCTGACAAAGATTATGTTTTCACTGGTCTTTCTCCCGATCGTTTTAATCGGCCTGGTTCTGAAAGGCCTGATCATTATTGCCTTGCCGGTTCTGGTTGTTATAGGGATCGGATCATTGCTTTTAGGAGCAGTAGTATAATTTCAGATAGAATAAAAGGGGTGATACTATCACCCCTTTTATTCTATCTATTTTTCTCTTCTGAATATAGCGGCAAGCACCGCACCGGAGATGTTGTGCCATACAGAAAATATGGCGCCGGGGACGGTGGCCATGGCCAGCTGCGGAAACGCGCTGGCAGCCAGTGTGGTGGCAAGGCCCGAATTCTGCATGCCGATCTCGATGGAGAGGGCCTTCTTCCTTGGGGTATCCATCCTGAATGCTGCCCCGATCAGGAAACCGCACAGGTATCCCAGAAGATTGTGAAGGATGACGATAATAAAGATTATAGCTCCTGTGGACAGAATCTTTTCACTGTTATGGGATACCACCGCGGCAACTATAAGACAGATCGCCGTTACCGATACCGAAGGAAGAGCATCTTTTACCTTCTCTGTCTGTTTGCCCAGAAATCTGTTGATCAACAGTCCGAGCGCGATGGGGATAAGCACCACCTGCACAATGGATATGAACATTGCCCTGACATCCACATTTACAGAGGTCCGAAGATACAGATAGGTGAGGGCGGGCGTCAGTACAGGGGCAAGAAGCGTATTAATACTGGTCATCCCGACAGACATCGCCGTATCTCCCCCGGAGAGATAGGTAATGACATTGCTTGAGGTTCCTCCGGGACATGTCCCCACGAGGATGACCCCCACCAGAAGCTCATCGTTCAGCCCGAAAAGCTTTCCCAGGCCGAACGCAAGGGCAGGCATGATCAGAAACTGTGCCAGACATCCGATGAGCATATCTTTTGGCTTTGTAAACAATACGGTAAAGTCCTCCGCCTTCATGGTAAGACCCATGCCGAACATAACGATCATCAGCAGATAGTTGATCCAGGAGGTCTGGATCCAAAGGCAGGATGACGGAACAAAAAGTGCCAGCGCTGCCACGGTCAGAACAATACCTGCCATATATTTTCCTATAAAATCACTTAACTTCTTCATTCTTTTTATCGTTTATTTTGCCTTCCCTTTTCGCACTGAAGATCGAAGTAAGGATAATCACCCCGAAACAAAGAGAACCTACAGCAGTGAAGATCAGATGACTGTCACTCTTCTGTATTATTCCGGCGATTACTCCAATGGCATTGAGGATGACATTGATCAGGCCGAGGTACCATGCCGGTTTATATAAGTTGATGTTGGCGGATGCCAGCAGGAGGCAGATACCGAAGATCAGGGCAAACGCTCCGGAGATTATGTATGCATATTGCTGATTCTTGTCGATGACAAAAATGAAAAGGAAATATAAAACGCCGAAAATGATTTCCAGTATACCGAATATGCGTAGAACTTTCTGACTTGATGACATGATCATTACCTTCTTTCTATAGAGTTGATGGATAACAACAGTGAAAATCCTGAATTTATTATATCATGTTTTTCTGCCGGGACAAATTCTTTTTGAGGCCGGTTTTCTCCTGTTTATGTTTATGCCTTAAGTGCGGGAAGCAGGTAAAACTATTGTATTTTATGGATATTGCGTTTATAGTATAGGAGGGAGAGACAGCTTATGAAATATGGGGAATCCGTTTTTGACATTTTATATCTTCTTTTTGCCATCATCAGCGGATGTCTGATCTTATACAGAGCTAAGGACAGAACAGAAAAAACGATGGGATGGGCGGTGCTGATTCTGGGAGCAGGAGATGCTTTTCATCTGGTGCCGCGTGTGCTGGCTTATTATCTTCCCCGGGATTTCAGCTTCTTTCTGGGGGCAGGAAAACTGATCACTTCCATAACCGTGACCATTTTCTATGT
>CACZOS010000396.1 GCA_902782815.1 uncultured Lachnospiraceae bacterium
AGTGGCATCAAAGCCGTTGATGGCAAGAAGATCCAGGATAACGTAAATACAAAGGGCAAGAGCTGCCACAAATCCCGGGAAGAAGTAAATGATCATCATGAAAAGGGAAACCAGACCCAGTCCGATGCCGCCTGCCACCAGTGAAGTCCGGATGGCATCCTGACCCAGTTTGGCGCTGACCACATTGGAGCGGATTTCCGTCAGGGTCAGGGGAAGGGCACCGATACGGATGGTCGAGGCAAGCTGGGATGCTGTCTCGAAGCTTTCCATATTTTCGATCACACAGTTACCGTCGGTGATGGCGGACTTGACCGTGGGAGCACTGACCACCTCACCGTCATAGATAATGTAAATAGGCTTATTGATGTTGGCTGCTGTTGCGGTGGCGAAGGCCTTGGCTCCTTCCTCGTCCATGGTAAGCTTCACCACGTAGTTCTTCATCCCGTTCTCTTCCTGGGTGCCGGCTTCGGCACTCTTGATATTGGAACCGGTGAGCACCACGGACTGGTCCTCAAGCCTGAACTCCAGGTCACCCGGTTTTCCCAGTTCCTCCAGGATGGTATTGGCGTCGGTCACGCCGGGGATCTCCACAGTAATGTTTCTTGAGCCTTCTTTGTATACCTCGGATTCCGTGCTGTAATTTTCCACACGTTTCTGAAGTTTGTAGATAGTGTCGTCCACGTCGGTGTCAGACGGGTTTTCGTCATTGATCTGGTAGGTGATACTCACACCGCCGGCAAGATCCAGACCCAGCTCGATATTTTTTGCCGATCCCTTGTGCTGTCTGCCAAGACCGTTGGCAACCGTGTACGCACAGAATATGGTGACAATAAGAACTGCAAGGATCGTCATGATCGCTCTCTGTCTGGGATTGGTCTTATTGCTGCGTTTCTTTGCCATGTTCTAATTCTCCCTTTCTTCGGCCAAAGCTGCTTTGATCATGATGGCGCATTCGACACGTTTCCGCTCCATCTCACAGCTAAGATCACAGGCCTCATTAATATCTCCATGGAATTTCCATGCATTGGCAGCGCATCCGCCGCTGCAGTAAAATCTTGCAAAGCACTCTCTGCATTTTTTCTTTGTATATACATTACATGCCCGGAAAGAAGAGCAGATATCCCGGCGGTCGATTCCATGAAATACATCTCCCACCCGGAATTCCTCCTCCCCCACGAACTGATGACAGGGGTAGAGGTCTCCCTGGGGGGTAACCGCAAGGTATTCTGTCCCGCTGCCGCAGCCCGACAATCTCTTGGCCACACAGGGGCCTCCGGTAAGGTCTATCATAAAATGGAAGAAATTGAAGGGTCTCCCCTCCTTCTCCCTGCGGATGATTTCTCCGGCTATCTTGTCATATTCCCGGAAAATGACAGGAAGGTCTTCTTCTCTGATGGAATAGGTTTCCTCGGGAAGTCCCACCACGGGTTCCATGGAAATCTGTTCAAATCCCAGATCAGCCAGATGGATAACATCTTCGGAAAAGTCCAGATTGCGTCTGGTAAATGTTCCCCGCACATAGTATCTCTTCTGGTTTCTTGATTGGGCAAAAGAGAGGAATTTGGGAAGAATAACATCATAACTGGGTTTTCCTCCCCTGGTGGGCCGCATGTAATCGTGGACTTCCTTTCGGCCGTCGATGCTCATGACCACATTGTCCATCTCCCGGTTGCAGAATTCCATGATCTCATCATTGACCAGGAGGCCGTTGGTGGTGAGAGTAAAGCGGAAATGCTTGTCATGCTTCTTTTCCAATTCCCGTCCGTAGGCCACGATCTCCTTTACCACCTGAAAATTCAGGGTAGGTTCGCCTCCGAAGAAATCCACCTCCAGATTACGTCTGTTCCCTGAGGATGCCACCAGAAAATCCAGGGCCGTCCTGCCCACTTCAAGACTCATCAGGGACCGGGATCCTTTATACTCTCCCTCCCCCGCGAAACAATAGCGGCAGGCGAGATTACAGTCATGGGCGATATGCAGGCATAGAGCCTTGACCACGGTCTTGCGGTTATTGACCTCCTCAATGTAATCCCGGTAGGTATCCTCCGTAAAAAGGAGTCCTTCTTTGATCAGTTCCTCAACTTCGGCACAGGCTTCCCCGATCTCCTCCGGTCCATAGGGAAGTTTTTCCTTCATGGTTTCCGGATCGACCTGTCGGTATAAAGAGATCACATCATAGGTGACATCATCAACAACATGAACGGCACCGCTGCAGACGTCCAATACAATATTATAACCGTTGTTTTTATATTGATGAACCATAAAACGGCTGTCCTTTCTTCTATACTGTCTTTCTCCCAATCATCCTTTATCACACATATAGGGTGAACAGAGATCTGTTCACCCTATTGCAAGCATATCTTTCAGGAAAGGTACACAGACAACCCTTTCAAGTCAGCATCCTGCGAATCAGTTTTTCTCGTTCTCACAAGTCTGATTGCCGACAGTACAGGATGTCTTACATGCGGACTGGCAGGATGTCTGGCATTCTCCGCATCCGCCCTTACACATGGTGCTGCCGTATGTTTTATTGCCCGTAAGTGTTTTTACACGCTTCACAATAACGCCTCCTTCATCTCAATATACTCGGAAATGTCCTATGCCGACATCTCAACATTTAGTATAGCACAGATTTCCGAGAATCCGCAACCATCATTCTTCTTCTGTTCTGGCATAATCCGGTTTTTCCACTGCCTGGATGGATTCCCTCTGCATGGGGATACGGCAGTTGCGG
Organism: uncultured Lachnospiraceae bacterium; assembly: GCA_902782815.1. Classification (GTDB taxonomy): domain Bacteria; phylum Bacillota; class Clostridia; order Lachnospirales; family Lachnospiraceae; genus Anaerobutyricum. The sequence continues at coordinate 2,735 of CACZOS010000396.1, forward strand.
TTATTACCGAATTCCACGATGACTGTATTGTCCATGATGTCGATGATCACGCCATAGAAACCGCTGGTGGTGAGAACACTGTCACCCGGCTTCATGGAAGCATATAATGCCTCTCTCTGTTTTTTCTCCTTGCCGCTTGGACGGATGGTCAGGAAATAGATCATACCGCCGAAAAGAACGACATAGAAGAGGATCATCGTTATTGCACCGCTGGAAAAAACATTTGATAACAACATATTCATTACTCCTCCAAATGAAAATAACTCTCGGGGAAGACTCAGTCTTCCGGTGTAGAAAATCCTTCTAGTGTGGATTTTTTAAACGCTTTAAACCGGTGTTCTTCAATAGCCCTGCGGATATCCTCCATAAGGTGATTATAATAGTAGAGATTATGAAGAACACAGAGCCGCATGCCAAGCATCTCTTTCGCCTTGAGAAGATGCCGGATATAAGCTCTGCTGTAAGAACGGCAGGCAGGACATCCGCACCCTTCTTCGATGGGACGTGGATCCAGCTCGAACTTCTTATTAAAGAGGTTGATCTTTCCATGCCTGGTGTAGACATGACCGTGTCTTCCGTTCCTGGAAGGATAGACGCAATCGAAGAAATCGATTCCCCGGTCAACGGCCTCCAGGATATTGGCAGGCGTCCCCACACCCATAAGGTAAGTGGGTCTGTCCACCGGAAGATGGGGTACTGTCACATCCAGAATATGATACATCTCCTGGTGGGTCTCACCTACGGCGAGTCCTCCCACCGCGTAGCCGTCAAGTTCCAGCTCGGAGATCCTTCTGGCATGGTCGATCCGTATATCGTCATAGACCGCGCCCTGATTGATGCCGAAAAGCATCTGGCGGGGATTCACGGTACCCTGTTCCCCGTTAAGCTCTTCAAGCCTGGTTCTGCATCGCAGAAGCCAGCGGGTGGTCCGGTCAACGGAGTCACGTATATATGTCTTGTCCGCCTTACTGGGAGGACACTCGTCAAAGGCCATGGCGATGGTAGATCCCAGATTGGACTGGATCTTCATACTCTCCTCCGGCCCCATGAAGATATGATGCCCGTCGATATGGGACTGAAAATAAACCCCTTCCTCCTTTATTCTCCGGAGACCCGCCAGGGAAAACACCTGAAAGCCTCCCGAATCGGTAAGAATGGGCCTGTCCCAGGCCATGAAGCGGTGAAGGCCTCCGAATTGCCGGATAAGCTCATCCCCGGTACGAACATGGAGATGATAGGTATTGGAGAGTTCAACCTGGGTTCCGATCTCCCTGAGATCATCCGTGCTGACCGCCCCCTTGATGGCACCCACAGTGCCCACATTCATAAAGACCGGTGTTTCGATGATCCCGTGTACCGTATCCAGGCGTCCTCTTTTTGCCATTCCATCTCTGGTGATCAAGGTATACATAGGAACTCCTCACTTTACATACGACGTATATTCTATCATAAGAAATGAGAATGTACAACTAATTTTTCCAGCGCCGGTAAAAATCCTTTACCCTGTCCAGCCTGGATGACATATTCACCAGGAGACGGTCCAGGATAACGCAGGCAGCCATGGTTTCCACCACCACCACCGCCCTGGGTGCGATCACCGGATCATGTCTCCCCTCTATACGGATCTTTGCCGGTTTACCTTCCCGGTCCACGGTTTCCTGTTCCAGGGCAATGGAGGATACGGGCTTGAAAGCCGCCCGGAAAACAATGTCCGATCCGTCGCTTATCCCGCCCAGGATTCCACCTGAACGATTGGTTTTTTTCCGGATGATCCCACCTCTGTTTTCAAAAGGATCGTTCTGTACAGATCCGGTGGAAAGGGCAGCGTCGAACCCGTCTCCTATTTCAAATCCCCTGACCCCGCCGATGGACAGGATTCCCCGTCCCAACAAGGCACTGAGCTTATCAAATACCGGATCGCCAAGGCCAGCGGGAACACCGCGGATCAGGCACTCCACCACCCCGCCCAGGGAATCTCCCCGGCTCCTGTATTCATCAATCAGGGAAAGTGCCATGGCTGCCGCTTCCTTATCCGGCATAAAGAGGGGGTTCAGATCCCTCTCTTCCGGGGAAAAGCAGCCCGGGTCCACCGAGATATCCCCGATGGATCTGGTGTAGGCAAAGAGACGGATTCCCATCTCCTCCAGCACCCTGGCGGCAACTGCCCCGCCGGCTACCCGGGCAAGAGTCTCCCTTCCGGAAGCCCTGCCTCCGCCGCGGTGATCTCTGAACCCGTATTTGGCGTCATAACAAAAATCCGCATGACCTGGCCGGTAGATTTGTTTCAGGGCATCATAGTCCCCGGGGCGCTGGTCTTTATTTTTTACGAAAAGACTGATGGGAGTTCCTGTGGTCTTCCCCTCAAAGACGCCTGACAGGATCTCCACCAGATCTTCTTCTCTTCTTTCTGTATGATAAGGGGATCCGCCCGGTCTTCTCCGGGCAAGATAGCGATTGATATCCTCCTCGCAAAGGGGCGTGCCTGCCGGGCAGCCCTCCACCACCAGGCCGATGCCTATTCCATGGGATTCGCCCCAGGTGGTGATCCGGAAAATCGTTCCAAAAGCAGAACCTGCCATCTTCGGCTCCTTTCTTTACTAATCCTCTTCCAGAAGATACATGAGTATGGAGAGGACAGTCATCCCCGCAGTTTCCGTACGGAGGATCCGGTGTCCCAGGGTGACCACTTCCGCGCCTGCCTCCCCTGCCTTCCGGACTTCTGCCTCATCAAATCCTCCCTCGGGGCCGATGAAGATCCCTACAGAGCCTTTTCCCCTTATGGACTGGAAAACCTCCCGGGTATGGGCGATTCCTCCGGCCTCCTCATAGGGAAGGAGAATGGCGTCCAGACAGGACGCATCTTCAACAGCCCGGGAGAAAGAAATGACTTCCGTAACCCTGGGGATATGGTTTCTCCCGGACTGACCTGCCGCGCTCATGGCGATGCCGTTCCACCGGTCCACCTTCTTCTTCTGTCTCTTTTCATCCAGTCTGACCACACTTCGCTTCATGGAGACAGGCACGATTCTGTCCACACCCAGCTCTACGGCTTTCTGGATGATCCACTCCATCTTGTCTCCCTTTGGGAGCCCCTGATAAAGGGTGATCCTGCAGGGCAGCTCCCTGCTTTCCCCGTCGATATCCTCAATCCCGGCCAAAACCTCCCCGGGAAGGATCTCTTTGATACGGCAGAGGTAGTTCCTGGAATTTTCCTGACAACAGAGACGGATCTTTTCCCCCGGTTTCATCCTGAGAACATTGACTATATGATTTAAGGTTCCGGGATCCTGGATCCGGATCCCGTCCTCCCTGATCTCATCCGCCTTGATAAAAAACTGATGCATAGACTATTCAATCCCCGTTATCTTCCTTGCAGGCCACGATGGAAACCCAGTCCTTCATATGATTTATCTCAAGAATGGAAAAACCGTGGGACAGGATGGCTTCCTTAACTTCTTCCTCTTTCGTGTTGATGATCCCGGATGTGATAAATATTCCTCCCTCCTTAAGCAGGGGAGGAACGATCCCCGAAAGAGGAATGATCACATCTGCCAGAATGTTTGCGACCACCACATCATATTTTAACCCGTCATTTTCTTTATAGAAGGAGTCCGCCTCCTCTTTGTTCAGGATATTGACCCGGTAAACACCGGCCTGATCTTCCGTGACTCCGTTGATCCCGAAGTTTTCCCGTGAAGCACGGATGGCATTGGGATCGATATCGGTGGCCACTGTCCTTCCGGCTCCCAGCTTGAGACCGATGATGGAGAGGATGCCGCTTCCCGTGCCCACATCCAGAAGCACTTCTCCTCCTCTAAGGTATTTTTTCAGGGCCAGGATACATAGTTTGGTGGTCTCATGGGAACCGCTTCCGAAGGCGGTACCCGGATCGATCTCGATCACGATATCCCCCTCTTTCCTGTCCTCGAGGGTCTCCCAGGTAGGTTTGATCACGATATCTTCGTCCAGCCGTATAGGTTTAAAAAAGGCTTTCCAGTTGTTGATCCAGTCCTCATCCTTGGTCTCCCCCAGGGTGATCCTGCCGGAACCTACGGGGAGAAAGGCGGAAATCTCTTCCATCTTTTCCCTGATCTTAGCCAGGATAACCGTCAGGTCTTCCTCATCATGGAGATAAAAGCTGATCCTGGCTGTTCCGTCGTCCGGGGCAATATCATCCGGGAGCAGATCCACATACATGATCTTCTTTTCCTCCTCCGTCAGAGGAACATGATCCTCGATCTCGATACCCTGGATCCCCATCTGCTGGAGTTCATAACCCAGCATATCTTCAGCTGCAGTGGTGGTTTCTATGGTTATTTTATTCCATTTCATTGTCGTTCTCTCCTCCGGCATGAGCCTGTTTTTATCCTTATTCTGTGTTGTAGTGTAACATAAGAGAAAACATAAATCAAACAGAGCTGTCAGACAACAAAAAAAAGGACGCAGTGCTTATGCTGCGTCCTCATCAACCTTATTTTTTCTTTTTACCGCTGAAAAATCCCTTTTTCTCCGGTTTTTCACCGTCTTTTTCGGAAGTTTCCTCCCTGACTTCACCCATGGCCTCCTGGAATTTCCTAAGAGCTTCTTTCTGGGCGGAATTCAGGTGTTCCGGAACCTGTACCACAAAGGTAACGAAATGATTACCCCTCAGATTCCTGTTCCGCAGACTGGGCACGCCTTTATTTTTCAGACGTATCCGGGTATCGGTCTGGGTACCGGGCTTGATGGTGTAGGTATAGGGTCCGTCAACGGTATCAATGTTGATGGTGGCCCCCAGGGCTGCCTGGGTAAAGGAGATGGGTTCCGTAGAGAAGATATCGTACTCCTGTCTCTGGAACTTGGGATGCCTGGATACCTGGACATTGACCAGAAGGTCTCCCCTGGGTCCTCCGTTGATCCCGGGTTCACCCTTCTCACGGATCCGTACGCTCTGACCGTCGTCGATACCGGCGGGAATAGACACCTTGACCTTCTTCCTCACCTTGATGTAGCCGGTACCGCTGCAGTCGGAACACTTCTGTTTGATCACCTGGCCGGATCCGTGACAGTCAGGACACTGCTGCACATTTCTTACGGTTCCGAACATGGATTGCTGGGTATAGACTACCTGACCGCTGCCGCCGCACCTGGAGCAGGTCTCGGGACTGGTCCCCGGCTTGGCACCGCTGCCGCCGCAGGTCTTACACTCCTCCTTGAGAGCGATATCCAGTTCCTTATCCACACCTCTGATGGCCTCATCAAAGGTGATGCGGACTGCCGCCCGAAGATTGGGGCCCTGTCTGGGACCGTTTCTTCTGGCACTGCTCCGGCCGCCCCCGAAGAAATCTCCGAAAATGTCTCCGAAGATATCTCCCATGTCTCCGCCGCCGAAGTCAAATCCGCCGAACCCGCCGGGTCCGCCGCCCTGCTCAAAAGCGGCGTGGCCGAACTGATCGTACCTCGCCCTCTTGTCGGCATCGCTTAAGACCTCATATGCCTCAGCTGCCTCCTTGAATTTCTCCTCTGCCGACTTATCTCCCGGATTCATATCCGGATGATATTTCTTGGCCACTTTTCGATATGCCTTTTTTATCTCGTCCTCGGTGGCTGTTTTGGGCACACCGAGGACTTCGTAATAGTCTCTTTTTTCCGCCATGTTAATCCTCCGAACATCCGCATGCCGCTGTCGGGATCAATACCTTATTACAGCTCTGTGTAATCGGCATCAACCACATCGTCAGCTGCGTATGTATCATTGGCATCGGTATTGGGACCGGGCTGGGGTCCGCCGGCCTGCTGGGCCTGCTCATACATCTTGGTAAAGAGCGCCTGGGAATCTTTCATCAGCTGGTCTTTGCCGGCCTTGAGTTCCGCAAGGTCTGTCTCGCTCATGTTATCTGCGTTTGTACGCTCCAGGATCTCTTTCAGTTTTGTGATATCTGCAAGAACAGTGGTCTTCTCGGAATCGGAGATCTTGTCGCCCACATCCTCAAGAGCCTTCTCGGTCTGGAATACCATGTTGTCAGCCTCGTTCCTTGTGTCGATGGCTTCTTTTCTCTTCTTGTCCTGTGCCTCGTACTCAGCTGCCTCTCTTACTGCTCTTTCGATATCATCATCTGACATGTTTGATCCTGCAGTAATAGTGATGTGCTGCTC
>CACZOS010000397.1 GCA_902782815.1 uncultured Lachnospiraceae bacterium
AATCTATGCTTTCCTTCTAAATCTCGGAAAAGATGTCCACTATCAGCGGGAGACCAGGGGGCTGGATGTTCTGGAGCATTGTCGTGACTACCTTGAAAGCCACTATATGGAAGAAATAACACTGGAGGATGTCGCTGAAAAATACTATTTTAACAGCTCCTACTTCAGCACTCTTTTCCACAATTATTTCGGAAAAAGCTTTACCGGATATCTGATTGATGTGAGAATGCGCCATGCGGGTGAGCTGTTATCAGATCCCGATCGGAAAATCCGGGATGTGGCAAGTCTTACCGGATACCGGGATGCCAATTATTTTATACGGGCATTTAAAAAATACTACGGATACACCCCGGAGGAATACCGCAAGATCCGCGCCAAGGATCTCATGCAGGAAAAACCATAATGCAGCCTTTCTATAAAAGGCAGAAACGGAGCTCTGTATTGAAAAGACTTATACTATCTCTCCGCTTTATGAAAATACGGACAAGACTGCTTTTACTGATCATAACAACCGTCAGTATCACGCTTACTATTATTACCGTACTTATGTATCGAAATACAGTACGAACCATTGAGGAACAGGCTCTGTACAGTATTGAGGAAAATGTCCAGAAAACATGCGCTGTTCTGGATACACGGCTCTCGGTCATAAAAGAAGCAACCGAAAAGCTGAATCTGGATACACGGCTTTACCAGCTGTTTGTCAGCATGGACGAAACGGATTCACTTTCCCTTTTACGGGCAAGCCAGGAAATATCCGGTATACTTCGGGATTATATCCCCTGGTATACGGATATTTATTCCGCTCATCTTGTCACCTCCTATTACAGATTTGGTGATGACAGCCATAATTATTATCCGGATTTCGCAACAAGCGAAATTGCGAAAGAAGCAGAAAAAGCGAACGGCCGCCTTATCTGGTTCCCGACCTACAGCTATACAGAAATGTATCATATCACAAAATTGACCGACGAACAGATTCCTTATGGAAAACTGTTTACGGCTGTACGACAGATGAATATCAGCGATGTCAGCAGTGGAAAGGTCAGGAGGCTTGGCGAAATACGTGAAAATCCATGCCTTGTCATCAATTTCCGTCCGGTATACATGAAAGATATTCTTGAAAAAAGCAGTACCAATGACAGCCTGAAAGATATGGATTACTATGTAATGGATAAGGACGGGACCATCGTTTACAGCACAGAAACGGATATGACCGAAGGAAGTGTCTATGCGGCAGACTGGCTTTCCGCGCGGGATGAAAAAACCGGATTTGACGGGTTTTTCATCTGGGAAAACGAGGAAAAGCAGCTTATGAGCTATTGCCAAAGCGAGGTAACCGGCTGGCTGATTGTCAATACAATCCCTCTGTCCAGCCTCACAGGCTCCATAACCACCCGGTACCTGAGGTATCTGGTCATTTCTTTTCTTATTCTGCTTGGCATATCCGCTCTGGTTTCCTGGTTTGTTTCCAGTGCGGTCAATCGTCAGTTTTACCGTGTTATCGGAACCATTGAACAGATTGGCAGCGGCTGTTTTTCGGGGAAGATTGATTACGATCAGCAGGATGAATTTGCCTTTTTTTACAGTAAGCTTGAAAAAATGAGCAGTGATCTGCAGAATCTGATCCATGAAAATTATGAGGTAAAGCTGATTCAGCGTGATACACAGATCAAGGCATTAAACGCCCAGTTGAATCCGCATTTTATTTATAACACCTTAAATATCATTAACTGGACATGCCTGGAGGGAGATACCGAAACAACCAGCCAGATGCTGGTCAATCTGTCCCGGATGCTGCGTTATACCGCATATCATACCGAACCCTTTGAACTGCTAAAGGACGATCTGGAGTGGCTTGAACGCTATCTGTTTATCATGCAGTTCCGGTTTTCGGAGCGCTTTGAAGTTCTTATCGATATTCCTGAAACGCTGATGAACTGCAAGGTTCCCAAACTTTTTCTTCAGCCCTTTGTTGAGAACAGTATTGTTCACGGATTTGAAAATAAAAAAGAAAAAGGTCTTTTGGAAATCCATACGGAGGAAGACGGGAAGGACATCATCTTTTATGTAGAAGACAACGGCTGCGGAATGTCTCCCGAAAAAGTGGACGAGATCATGAACGGCAACCCGGATTCCATAGGCATGGCCAATGTTAAACAACGCATCCAGATACTTTATGGTCCTTTATACGGTGTGGAATGCTATTCACAGCCCGGCGAAGGGACCTGTGTCATGGTAAAGCTTCCCCGCATGGATCTATAGAATGCCTCTTAAACTGAAAAAAGTGCTGTATTCCAAAAAAAGTGCAGTGGATACAGCCTTTTTTCTTTTTTACCATAGAATTAACCTAAAACAAAGCGCAACAAAACAAAAGGAGGACAAAAAAAATGAAAAAACTTTTATCCTTACTGACATGCACGGCCATGCTGGCAGGAATGTGTGTCATCCCCGCCTATGCAGAAGATGAGGAGCCTTGCACCATTACATTCACCTACTGGGGAAGCGGCGCGGAGCAGGCCGCGATCGAGGCGTCTTTGGGCACCTTTCAGGAAGCTTATCCCTACATAACTGTAAACGCGATTCATATTCCCAATGATGATTTTCTTACCAAGATCAATTCCATGATCGCTGCAGGCGAAACACCGGATATCAGCTATTCCGCATCCTGGAAATGCCAGTTTGGCGAAGAAGGCCTGATCTATAATTTCTATGATCTTGCAGCCGAAGATCCGGAGCTTGATCCTGATAACTACATCGAGACCTGCTGGTGGAAGTGGTCCGAAACTGAGTCCGCAGGTCCTATCATGGCTAATGTCTGCCCGTCACTTATGTATAACGCTGACATCCTGTCCGACGCCGGGATCACCGTTCCCACAAAAGCAGAAGAGGCCTGGAGCTGGGATGAGTTTATCGAAATCGCGAAGCAACTCACTTTGGACAGCGAAGGAAGAAACGCGACAGACCCGGATTTTGACATAAACAATATCGTACAATACGGCGTAATGTACGCGCCAAGCTGGAATACTTATATGTCCTTCGTATATTCCAACGGAGGAGGCTATCTGAATGAAGACGGCACCGAATTCGGCCTTTGCGAGGACGAGGCGGCAGAGGTTCTGCAGCGCTTTGCCGACCTGATCAATGTATACCATGTAGCGCCGACCTCCATTGCGTCCAACTCCATGCCTTCAGCCGCTTCCGCCATCGCGTCCGGTCAGGCAGCCATGTACATCGACGGAAGCTGGAATCATCTGGATCTGGCCGAATCCGGCTGCAACTGGGGTGTAGGTGCCCTGCCCATCGGTGAGAATTACACCACTTATCTGGACGGTGGCTCTCTGATCATCTTCAAGGCGACAGAGCATCTGGATGCTACCATCAAATTATATAAATGGATCACCAGTCCTGAGTCCTCTGAAGAAATCACAGAAATGTTCCGTACCATCTGGCTTCCCGTTCATAAGATTTACTATGAGGATCCGGAAAAGCTGGAATTCTGGGCATCCGAAGAGCTTCCTGCCAGACCGGCAGGTTTCCAGGATTGCTGTGTAGATGCCGTAATCAACCATCTGACCGTGGCAACAGAAATTAACGTTAAGAATTTTAATGAAATCGACACCCTGGTAAGCTCCGCCCTGGACGAAGTATTTGCCGGATCG
>CACZOS010000398.1 GCA_902782815.1 uncultured Lachnospiraceae bacterium
AGCAGTTTTTTACAACACTTGAGCAGACAGTTGAAGAACTGGCTAAGTGCTTCCTGCTGGAGTTTGGTGAAAACAAAGAGTTTTCCTACGGAAGATGCAATAAGGCAAGGTCATTCAATGACCTGTATGAGGGCCTGAAAAGTATATGACAACAGGCGCGTGCCGGAAGGATGAAACGCTTCGCGGGCTCAGCGCTTCTCTGAATGAAGTTCCGCAGGTGTCCGGAACCAGACTGGCGAGCCATGCTTCGCAGTCTCGCCATTTTGAAGCAAAATTGTTTGTGGACCTACAGGGAAAGGGAGGTATATGGTGAAATGACGATCAGCGAGATTAAAGAAAAAGTGGAGAAAGCTTCCGAGTATGCCTTCCTGCGCAATGATCCTCACAAAATCGCCCTTATGACCATGGGCGGAAGCTATGCATATGGGACAAATCACGAAGGGAGTGATATAGATATCAGAGGCGTCGCCCTGAACACCCCGGAGGAACTGCTGCTGGGAGAAGACTTTGAAGAAATCATCAATGTGGAAACCGATACGGTTCTGTACAGCTACGGAAAGATCCTGCAGCTTCTGTCTGAGTGCAATCCAAACACCATTGAAATGCTGGGGACTCTTGCCGAGCATTACCTGAAAGTCTCACCTGAGGGGCAGCTGCTTCTTGACCACAGGGACGCCTTCATCTCCAGAACGGCAGTCCACTCTTTTGGGGGTTATGCCATTTCACAGCTGCGAAGGCTTGAGAACCTTTCCGTAAGAGAAACAACGCAGGAGAGGAGAGAAGAACACATCCTGGAAAGCATTCAGAACGCGATGGAGAATGTCCGTGCCAGATATGCGGATCTGGGGAAAGAGGACCGCATACGGCTCTATATTGACCGGGCGGTAAATCCCGATCTGGATACAGAGATATTCCTGGATACACATCTTACCCACTATCCGCTGCGGGATTACCGCAGTATGTGGAATGACTTCAACAGTATTGTGAAGTCCTATAATAAGATCGGAAAACGAAACTCCCATGCGGTGGAACACAAAAAGATCGGAAAACACATGATGCACCTGATCCGTCTTTTTATGATGGGGCTGGATATTCTGGAAAAAGGAGAGATACGGACTTACCGGGGAAAGGGCAGCCCTGGAAGCGATGTGGTGGCAGAGGTGACCGGAGGGGCGTATACGGATGAGTATACTCTTCTGATGGACATCCGAAACAACCGGTTTGTCACGGAGGATAACCAGGTACTCCCGGAATTCTATGATATTCTGGAAGAATATGAGAAACGGTTTGATCAGGCGAAGGAGCATACATCGCTCCCTGAGAAACCGGATCTTGAGAGGATACGGCGGATTAAGCTTGCGGTTAATCGGTCTGTAATAACTGGGGAGGATATACTGGGTCTGCGCAGGGAGTATGGGATCTGATGCGATACCCCGCTGCCCGGCAAAACCGGGCGGCACAAAACAGGAGGAGAAAACCCGATGAGAGATATCCAGAAGGAAATACAGGATAATCTGAAGGAGATCGAGCGCAGATACGGGGTCCGGATACTTCTGGCCGTGGAATCCGGAAGCCGCGCCTGGGGATTTGCCTCGCCGGACAGTGACTATGATGTCCGGTTTATCTATCTGCAGAAGCGGGATGAATATCTTCGTATTGACCGGACAGAGGAAGTGATTGAATGGAAGCTGGATGAAGTCCTTGACATCAATGGCTGGGACCTGAAGAAGGCTCTTTATGCTTTTGCGAAAGGTAATCCCAACGTAATAGAATGGGCCGACTCCCCGATTATTTACCATGAAGATCCTCTCTGGAAAACCGTTTGCGGAACAGCCGTCAGCTACTTTTCAGAGAAGGCCGCCCTCTGCCACTACTACGGGACGGCGAACAATACCTTCCGAAGCTGGCTGACAGGCGACCTGATCCGGTATAAGAAATACTTTTACGCGCTTAGGCCGCTTTTATGCTGCAGGTGGATCGAGAGGTATCACGAAGCGCCGCCGATGGAATTCACAAGACTCTTAAAACTCTTTTCGGAAGAGGAGGAAGGACTGACAGAAGAGCTGTATCAGGAAATACAGAAACTCCTCCTGAGAAAGGCGGAGACTGTGGAGAAAGATTTGAACCCGCAGATGCCGGAGATCATCTCCTTTATCCGGAATGAGTGTATCCGCCAGAAACAGATATCGGATTCGGCACCGGACGATCACAACCGTGATCTGGAACCGTTGAATCAATGTTTCAGGAGAATCATTGACAGATATCAATAAGAAAAGGCAGGAATTATCGATGATCTACATTGTGAGGCATGGTAAAACGGAACTGAATCGGGCGAATGTCCTTCAGGGCAGGAGCGATTATCCGCTGAACGGGGATGGCATCCTTCAGGCGAAGGAAGCAGCGGACAGCATGGGAGCCATATGGTTTGACTATGTTTATTCCAGCCCGTTAGTCCGGGCGGTGAGAACAGCAAGGATCATCGCCCCGTACGCCTGCCCTGTGATCGATGAGCGGCTGATCGAAATGGATTACGGCCCATATGAAGGAACAGATTTGGGCAACCTGCCTTCAGAGATCCTTTTCTTTTTCAGTGACTTCGTTCATAACCCGGCGCCCGATGGAATGGAGCAGCTTTCTTCCGTTGTCGGAAGGGTCGGACGTTTTCTGGAAGAAATCAGGAATCTTGAAGGAAATATCCTGATCTGCACACATGCCATTGCGATGAAGGGTATCCTTGAGTACCTGACACCGGATTCTAACGGAGCATATTGGTCAAAGTACATTGGCAACTGTGCGGTGTATGTGGCTGAGAACTCAGATGGAAGGATCGGGATCCCAAAAGAATGGCAGCCGCTGGAGCAGCAGAGGATATCTGAGCGCTGACTGAAGGAGGAGCAATGGGCGGGAAGAACGACAGCTTTTTTGATGATTTCATGCGCTATAAGCAGACGACCGAAGGATCAGGCAGCTCAGGGTCTGGTTCAAACAGGGGCGGTGGAAACAGGGCCCCGTGTGGTACTTTCTTCATCTATATGGGTATCACTGCTGTGATCCTCTTCATTGGCCAGTTGTCAGGCTGTATGTGAAAGAGCAGGAGAGCCTGTCGGCAAAAGTGTAATATCGGTTTTCCCGCCAGATATCCAGGATCATGAGGTAGCGGTTCAGGTCAAGTCCGCGGAAGGGAACGTTGCTTGTCGAGAAAAT
>CACZOS010000399.1 GCA_902782815.1 uncultured Lachnospiraceae bacterium
GCCCGGACCTGTACATAACACAGAGGCCGCATCTCATCGATGCGGCCGCTCCTTTATTTGAGCAGCAGAACCATCATCAGAATAGTTCTGAACAGCTTTATTTCTGTTTACGATTTAAGGGACTGATAGAATTCCTTCACCTTGGCAGCCATCAGTTTTCTCCTCTCAAGAAGGAAACTTTCCACCTTCTTGTCCTCGATCTCAAAGAGACCTTCAGGGATAGCATTGGCTTTTATCGTATTGGTTACGGTATCCGGGGAAACCTTTTCCAGGAGAAGATCCTTGTATTCGGCAGGAGATTTTCTGCGAACGATATTCCTGATCTCTTTTGGAAGGTAGGTAACATTGGCTGCCTGGCCGTAAGTTTCCCTTGTCTTGAATCCGCATTTTTCCAGATAAGCCTTTGGCAGGATCTGATAAGAGTCCGCCTTCTCTCTGTAGAGATCCTCTATGGTTGCCTCATCACTGTACAGTGCCGGAGCATGGGAAGCAGACTGGGCTGCGATATAGGCAAGATAAGGAGCCGTACGAAGAGTGGTGGCAGAGTATTTCTCCGGCAGGATTGCCTCAAAGAATTCGTCAGTCAGCCGGAGTTCTTCAATCTGAGACAGGTAGGAAGCAAAACCTTCCCTGTCGATAAAACCGCAGTCTCTCATCACGGTATTGTCCGGAGAACTCTGATAATGGCCGGTGATCAGAACCATGGTCAGCCAGCGGATGATCAATCTGTCTCGCTCTTCACCTTTGATGCCTGCCATGGCCATCTTGAGATACATGGCGTAGCAATAATTCATCACGGCCTGGGAATAGATCAGGCGATCACAGCCGTATCCATATTGTTTAAGGGCATTCTGGAAGCCCAGATAATTTTCTTCTTTAACGAAAGCCTTAACACCCTCGCCCAGCTTCCTGAAGGATTCTTTGGACAGCTTTCTGGAGGTTTCGCCGCGACTGGAGGTCCTTCCGGAAAGGAGATGGACCAGATCCCCCACCTTGCTCTTTCCGAAACAGCTGATCATCACAACTTTAAGCATATCGGCATAGGTGGGAACATAGATGGATTCAAAGGGTTTCTCCGTCCAGAGAAGGCCTTTCCCATATTCCGAAGAAATAAATTCCTTTTCATTCTTCTTAAGGATGGACAGGAAGGAAGGTTCCTTGAGAAGATGGCAGAAATGATCGATACAATTCCTGATCAGATCTCCGTCGTACTCCTCATTCACCGAGATCTTGGACATCACAAAGTCTTCCTGATTGAGGGGTTTTCCCTGAAGATTGATGCGAATGAAGATTTCGGAAACCACATCGATATCCAGGAGGAAGGACAATTCGATGATTCCCACAGAATGTTTCACAATGCCTTTAAGACGGTCAATATTCTCTTCCAGCCTGCTCAGATCCTTGTCCGGGTTCAGATCCCGATACTCCTGTTCAAACTTCCGGTAGGAGAAATTTCTCTTAAAGAGTACGGAGATATCCTTGATCCATACATTATCATCCTTTAAGCTGTCATCATAAACGGCAAAGTGGGATTCCCCATCCTCCATCAGAGGATTGAAGGCGATCCTGATCCGCTCATACTGGTAGGCTTCATTGAGTACCTCTTTTCCCAGGATGGCGGCCATCAGGGAGGTTACCCTCTGCTGCCCGTCGATCAGGATTTTTTTTGTTCCTCCTTTTCCGAAGCCCCTGAGTCGTACTTTGGAATTCTGCCAGATGATCAGATACCCTATGGGATAACCCTCATAGAGGGAATCGATCAGAGCGCAGACTTCTTTTCCCTTCCATACAAAAGGACGCTGGATTTCAGGGATCGCGATCTGATCATCCTGAACATAATTCAATATGTTGCTGATCGTATAGTGTGTGATTTTATAATTGTCCATCTTCATCCTCCAATAAGCCAAATCATTGCTTCATTTTCTTCAGTTCGTCAAAAACCACGTCATTCAACACTTTGATATAGGTTCCCTTCATACCGGAAGACCGGGATTCAATAACTCCCGCACTCTCGAATTTTCGAAGGGCATTCACGATGACTGATCTGGTGATCCCCACGCGATCCGCAATCTTGCTGGCTACCAGAATTCCCTCTTCCCCATCCAGCTCATTGAAAATATGCTGTATAGCTTCCAGCTCAGAAAAAGAAAGGGTGGATATGGCGGATTTAACGATGGATACCTTACGGTTCTCCTCCGCATTCTCCTCATTTACCGATCTCATCATCTCAAGACCCACCACCGTTGTGCCGTATTCCACCAGAATGATATCGTCAATCTCATACTGATGTTCTTTGCGGTACATGAAGACGGTTCCCAGTCTTTCGCCGGCGATATCGATGGGAGCGATGATGGCCTGATAATCATTGGACTCCTTAAACTCAAAGCCCAGAGTCTCCAGATTTACATTTTCCTTGGTGGAAAGTACACCCAGAAGCCGTTCATTAAGCATGGGATCCACATACTGTCTCACTTCGTTGGTGATCAGATGGTCGATGGCTTCGATATCCGACCTGTTCTTAATACCCAGCACCTTCCCCTTTTTGCTGATCACAAGAACATTCGACAGAAGGATCTCGCTTAAGACATCGCAGATGTCGTTAAAGACCACTTTGTGGGAATTGTTGTTGTGCAGCAATTTGTTGATTTTCCTTGTCTTATCAAGTAATTGAACACTCATTTACTGCCTCCGTATTGTTTGAATTCTACTGACAATTTCATTGAATCGATTATAACATGTTAAAAAAACATATTCAATAATACATTCACAATTATTTTGACTATTATGAATTTACAGCTCTTTTAATGACAATTTATCAGAATTTATTATTATTGTTTCAGAATTTTATAAAATTAAAACAGACATGACAACTTTATGTTGAAAATTGCCATGTCTGTATAAATAACCAGGGTATAAAAGGTTAATTCTTGTCCATAAGATATCCGCAGGCGGTGTCCGCACAGACAAGTTTTTTCCCCTTCTCCACCATATAGCCTCCGCATTCCGGACAGGGAATCTCGGAAACCTTCTGCCAGCTCATAAAATCGCAGACCGGATTATCGATGCAGCCATAATATTTCCTGCCCTTCTTGGTCTTTTTGAGCACGATGTCCTTTCCGCATTTAGGGCATTTTACGCCGGTCTTTTCATAATAAGGTTTGGTGTTGCGGCATTCCGGAAAACCGGGGCAGGCCAGGAATTTACCATGGGGTCCGTACTTGATCACCATGTTCCTTCCGCATTCCTCACAGATTTCCTCACTGACCTCATCCTGGATCTTTACCTTGTCAAGCTTATTCTCAGCGCTCTCCACGGCATCCTCCAGATCAGGGTAAAAGTTCTCCACAATGGTCTTCCACCTGACCTTGCCTTCCTCCACACCATCCAGAAGAGATTCCATGCTGGCGGTGAAATTCACATTGACGATAGAGGGAAAGGCCTCCATCATCATCTCATTGACCGCTTCCCCAAGTTCTGTCATGTAGAGGTTCTTCTTTTCCTTGACAATATATCTTCTTCCCAGAAGAACCGTGATGGTCGGAGCATAGGTACTGGGCCTGCCTATACCCAGTTCTTCCAGAGTCCTCACCAGGGAGGCCTCCGTATAGTGGGCAGGCGGCTGGGTAAAATGCTGTTCAGGCTTCAGTTCGGACAAGTCAAGCTGAGAGTCTTTCCTTACCTTCTTCAGAAGAGCATTCCCCTTACTGTGGGTATTATCACAGTGGTATACCTGCAGGAAGCCCTCGAACTTCAGATAGGAATCGCTGACATTAAAGCGGTATTTACCGGCGCCGATCTTTATGTTAAGCGTTTCGAATACGCCTTCTGCCATCCTGCTGGCCACAAATCTGGACCAGATAAGCTGATACAGGCGGTAAAGGTCTCTGGACAGCTGGTCCTTCACCGAAGTAGGGGTTATGGTCACATCTGTAGGGCGGATGGCCTCATGGGCATCCTGAACCCTGCCTGAAGATTTTGCCGGAGCGAGATAGCCGGCCAGACATTCTTCACCAAATTCATCTTTTATGAATTCACGGCAGCTTCTCTCCGCTTCCTCAGATACACGTATGGAATCGGTACGGAGATAGGTGATCAGACCGATATTTCCCTTTCCCTTTATATTAACTCCTTCATAGAGTTCCTGGGCCAGGCGCATGGTCTTCTGGGTGGACATGTTCAGTTTATGGGAAGCATCCTGCTGCATGGTGCTTGTGGTAAAGGGCAGCGGCGGCTTTTTCTTTCTGACTCCCTGTTTAATGGAAAGGATCTCGTAGGGAAGATCCTTAAGTTCAGCCAGGAGTGCATCCATCTCCTGCTTATTGTGTATCTCTATCTTTCCTCCGGCATCCCCGGTAAACTGGGCTTCAATTGTCTTTTTGCTCTGGTCCACGAACAGATCTGCGGCCAGGGACCAGTATTCGGTGGGAATAAAGGCACTTATCTCTTTCTCACGATCATCGATGATCCGCAGGGCAACGGACTGAACCCGGCCGGCACTTAAACCTCTTTTGATCTTGGACCAGAGGATGGGACTGATCTTATAGCCCACGATCCGGTCAAGGACCCTTCTTGCCTGCTGTGCATCCACCAGATCCATATCGATCTCCCGGGAATTCTTTATGGATGTTTTCACTGCATTCTTGGTGATCTCATTAAAGGTGATCCGGCGGCAGTTCTTATCCTCCAGCTTCAGTGCATGATAGAGATGCCAGGAGATGGCCTCACCTTCACGGTCCGGGTCAGTAGCCAGATA
>CACZOS010000400.1 GCA_902782815.1 uncultured Lachnospiraceae bacterium
GCAGCTGATCCGGCATACGCTGGAAGAAATATTTGAAAACGATGAACACTTTTCCCGGGAGAATGCCTATGTGCTCTTCTCCTGCGCTGTAGGCGCTGCCATCGACACCTGCCTGAACTGGATCGTCGATGACCGCCCGATTCCGCGGGAAGCACTCGTCGACGAGATCAACCGGTTCATCATGGGTGGAGCCGGGGCTCTGCATGAATGAGGCGTAAACAACGTGCCGACGCATACCTATGGTACGCACCGGCACATTCTACTTATCATATACACACCTGCCATGCAGAATAAAAGTCGGTTAGTGAGAATTATTTGCTCAGGCCCAGTACAACCGGCACGGAACGATAGCCAATGCCCATCCTGTCGATCCCCATATCAATGAGCTGCAGGAAATGCTCTCTGGTGCGGATACAGCCGCTTCCTTTTATTTTGCAGACATCCCCGACTTCTTCCTGCATGATCCTGATCACCTCAGGCGTTGCGCCATGGGCTTCATAACCGGTGAGAAAACCTGTGCTGGTCTTGACGAAGTCAACGCCCGCATCCATACAGCAGTGACAGGTCCTGCGAATCTGTTCTTCAGTCAGAGCATCCGTTTCAAATATCACCTTGATCTCTCTGCCATATTTATGGACGGCTTCCACACAGGCTTTCAGGTCTTCGGTGACCTCGTCATAGAGTCCTGCCCTGATTTTGCCGAAGTTCACGACTACGTCCACCTCCTTGACCGTATCATATTTTGCGACGATCTCGATCTGTCTGATCCTGGACTCCGTGGAACTTGTGCCAAATGGAAAGTCTACGACCGGGCAAAGACCTGTCTCAGTCCCACGCACATAAGGATCACACAGATCCATGTAGCCCGGATTGATACAAATGGTCGCACAGCCAAGTTTAACACCATCCTTGGTCAGATCGATGATCTGCTCCGGTGTGAATTCCGGTTTCAGAACGGAATAATCAATGTAAGCTGCCTGTTCCTTGAGTACCATTTCTGCTGCTTTTTTTGTAAGTTTTTTCATTTTTCTCCCGGATAACGCGGCCTGCACCCTATGCGCGTTACCCTCCCTCCTTACTTATTATGTTTTTTAGCTAAATTGATTGTATTACCCGTACTTTTACTCGGTGACTTTCCCGTTTCCCCAGTCCTCTATGAAATCACAGAGTTCTCCATACGTCGCACTGCGGGCGTTACGCACATAGAATCCGGAATTGGCGGTGCCTGTCATCAGGCATTCGTCCAGAGGCAGGCCAAGCATCCGTGCTGTCAGGAAGCCGGCGTTGAAGTTGTCGCCCGCACCTGTTGTAAGACGTGGTTCGGCACAGAAGGGTCCCTGGACTTCTACACTGGTCTCACCGTCGCAGCCGCAGGCGCTCTTCACAGGATGCACCACCACATAAGCAAGTCCAAGTTTCTCCCGAAGAAACTCAGGAACATCGCGCATGGAGGAGAAATCCTCTCTTGTCTTACCATAGAGCTCACAGATCTCAAAGCTTTCCTTTTCGTTAAATCCGATACCTACCGTAAACCTGTCACGATGCGCACGGATCAGGTCAATTGCCTCAAGAATGTCTTCCTTCGTACGCTTCGCCGGATCGGAGAGATCGAAGAACATCTGCTTTTTGCCGGCGCTCTTCATCAGCGGAAAGACCTCATTGATGACGCCCTTCCAGATTGAATTCACATTAATGGAAAGAGCCCAGCCGCCATACCCGATCAGGTCAGCCCTGTCATAGATATCCACAAGTGTATCCAGCGGAATGTGCTTGCGCACATGCTCCCAATTGGAATTTTTGAGAGGCTCCAGCTTACTGCTGATGACCTTACCGTCCATAAACTCTATGGCGTCCGAAGTGGCCGGATCACAGATCGAATAGACCTTTGAACGCTCCGCCATTTCCTTGTAGACGGGAACCAGTGCATCCTCGCCGCAGGCTCCTATGAAGGTCAGGTCAAGGCCCAGCAGGGAAAGCGAATTTGCGAGGATTGCGGAAATTCCGCCGATCTTTGACTCATGAGGAACCATCTCAATGTTCATGCTCAATCCTGCTGCTGCCAGAAATTTTTCGCCGTAATCCCTGATCGTTCGGATCCGTATGTAGGTGTCGGGTCCGGTCCTCGTGTCGACCGGGTGTACGACCGTATCTACAAATCCATCAAACCCGATCAGTGCACGGGTCTTTCCTGGATCCGCCGCCCGCAGCTTCTTGGCAAGCTGCAGTTTTTTCTCATCGCTCATCTTCGACCTCCTGTCCTTTCTCCTTTCCGGTTCTTCGTTTTATATTTCCTTGCGTTCAAGTGCTTCTTTCAGCCAGTACACCGAACTCTTTGGTCTTCTTTCCAGCGTCTCAAGGTCAAGCTCGAGCAGGCCGTACCTGTTCTTGAAAGCGTTCAGCGCCGAGAGATTGTCTACATAGGACCAGATCAGATAACCAAAGCACCTGCAGCCGGCTTCTCTGGCTTTCAGCGCAAAGGAAAGATGATCCCTGATAAATTCTATACGGTAGGTATCATCGATGATACCGTCTTGTTTGCGGTACTTCTCCTCTCCTGCAATACCAATCCCGTTCTCAGTGATGAACCAGGGTATGTTCCCATAATCCTCCTTCAGCCTGATTCCAAAATCAAGCAGTGCCTGCGGATAGATCTCCCAGCCGCGATCGCTGTTGAAACGGCGTCCGGGCATCACCCAAGGCTCGTAAAAGAGTTCTGGATGGAAAGCCTCCCTCGTATACGCGCTTTCCCGTGCCTTCACACGGATCGGAAAATAATAATCTGTTCCGAGTATGGCGACCTGATGCCGGCGGATCTGTTCAAAATCCTCCTCTCTGTAGTCGAACATACAGCCTTGTTCCGCCAGGATCCGAATGAGATCCGGTGGATACTCTCCCTTCAGGCAGGGATCCAGGTAGAGTCGGACATTGAACAGGTCTGCCAGATACGCAGCCTGAACATCCCGGACTTCACCGCTGCGTGCGTACACAGGAGTCAGGTGGAGCATGACGCCCATACGGCAGCCTTCCGCTTCGTATTTCTGACAGGCACGAACAGCGCGGGATATCGCGAGCATCTTATGGAAATGCGCCTGGTAGGCTTCCTTCGGGTCATGCCTGAACGGATACCAAAGCTTCTCCATATATCCGTTGTCAATGGGAGTGGTTGGCTCTGTAAAGGCGAACCAGTACTGCACCTCCCCGTGAAAAGCCTCCAGAACGGCTTCTACATACACTTCGTAAAGGTCGACCGTCTCCCTGCTGACCCAGCCATTATACTTTTCAAACAGAACCGCAGGGATATCCCAGTGTTCCAGAGAAACCACCGGCTCCATGTGATTCTCGCGGATCTTCCGGATCACATCCCGGTAGTATTCTACAGCATCCTGCGATGCACGTCCCTTTAAAGGATCCTCCATGAACCTAGCCCACTGGATCGTAAAGCGAAAGGCACGCATCCCATACTGTGCCATTGTGCAGATATCCTCCGGATAGCGGTGGTAAAAATCACAGGCTCTGTCCGGACTCTGTGCCCCGATCCAACGGGAGGGGTCTGTCTCGTAGAACAGATCCGCCCAGCTTTTCTGGTCCGGAGTTTTTCCTGCGTTCCCCTCAATTTGCCAGGCACTGCTTGAAGTACCGATCAGAAAATCTTCCGGTATCCTGGCCATATCCATCACCCCACTTCTTTATTCAGAAAGTACTCTTGAGCTGACCACATCGATAAAGACAGCGATGATCAGCACCATACCGTTGATCCAGTCCTGTAGGTAGGTCTGCAGGGAAAGCAGGCTCATTCCGTTGGCAATGCTTGCCATGACCAGTGCTCCTACCAGTGCTCCCCACACGCGTCCTTTTCCGCCTGAGAGGCTGACACCGCCGATTACGCAGGCGGCGATTGCATCCAGCTCGAGTCCGGTACCTGTCGAAGGCGTACCGGAGGCAAGACGCCCGGTCAGCACAATACCTGTGAATGCACCTGTCATGCCAAGCAGCAGGAATGAAATGAACGCAATCTTCTTGTCATTAATACCGGACAGCCGTGCGGCCTGGGCATTTCCGCCAATCGCGTACTCGCTGTTGCCGTACTTCGTACTGGTCAGGGCAAAATCTACGATCACTGCCAGAGCCAGCAGGATAAGCAATGCGATCGGGATTCCCTTGTATACATACATCAGTATCATGAACACCGTAATCAGGCCTATCATAACGACAAGCTTCAGGCCGCTTCGGGAAGCAGACGGTACCATGAGTCCATACTTTTTCTTACTCGCGCGTCCGCGGATCTCCAAGATCACCAGGATCAGAGCAGCACCTACAGCGAGGACGATCCCCACGTAAAGCGGCACATATCCCTGTCCAATAAAGATGATATCCGGATTATTGACCTTGATGGATTTACTTCTGGTAATGAACAGCGTCGCCCCACGGAAGATCAGCTGGCCTCCCAGCGTGGCAATGAAAGCTGGAACGCCCATGTAGGCTGTCCAGAAGCCCTCAAACGCACCAATCAGAAGACCGAATACCAGCGCTGCCAGAATCGCAACAGCCGGACTGAAACCGTGCTCCGAAACCATGACTGCGACCAGGGCGCTTGTGGCGCCTGCAACTGAACCGATCGAAAGATCCATATACCCGCATATAATGACTGTTGTCATACCGACAGCGATAATGCCGGTGGTCGCCATCTGCCGGAACAGGTTGGAGAGGTTCCTGGGCCGAAGAAATACGCCTTTGGTGAGTATACCGAATATGAGCCAGAGTACGATCAGAGCGATGATCATGATATAGGAGCGTATATTCGCTTTGATTAGCTCCAGAATTGCTCTGTTATCCCTCGTTTCTGTATTCATGCCTGCACCTCCGTTGCATAGCGCATCACAATCTCCTGCGTCAGATCCTGATTGTCGAGAATGGCGGTCAGCCTGCCCTCGCACATGACCGCGACCCTGTCAGCCATTCCGAGGATCTCGGGAAGCTCCGAGGATATCATGATGATCGACATACCCTGCTCCGCCAGTTCTTCCATGATCTGGTAGATCTCAGCCTTTGCACCGACATCAATACCGCGAGTCGGCTCATCAAGGATGAGCACCCTGGGCTTTGTCAGCAGCGCTTTGGCGATGACCACCTTCTGTTGGTTTCCGCCAGACAACCTGCCAACCTCCTGATCGATGGATCGTGCCCTTATCTTAAGTCTCTTCATAAAATCGTTCGTGGAGCGGATCACCTCATTCTGTAAGATGATGCCGCATTTTGAGACCTTGTTTAAGCTGGAGAGGATCACGTTGCTCTTTATGTCTTCGTCCGGCACAAGTCCATACACGCGTCGGTCCTCTGTAACAATATTGATTCCCTGGTCAATGACCTCCCTGGGCGTCCGGTTGCTGACCGGCTTTCCCTCCAGGCTTAAACTGCCTGTCACCTTCGCATCCAGCACGCCCATAATCGCCATGGCTGTCTCTGTCCTGCCGGCTCCGATCAGGCCTGCAAAACCGAGGATTTCCCCCCTGCGAAGGTCAAAGGAAATGTCCTGAAGGATATGCTTTCCTGTACGCGGATGCACCGCGTCCAGGTGCTCCACTGAAAAAATAACATCCCGCGCTGCAGTCGCTTTGGCGTTCGCCTTTGCGGCGAACTGGTCCGTCAGGCTGCGTCCGACCATGTACCGGATAAGTTTTTCCTTGTCCATGTTGCTGCGTGCATCTGTAATGATGGACTGCCCGTCCCTGATGACCGTGATCGTATCCGCAATCTCCATGACCTCGTCGAGCCGGTGAGAGATATACACACACGTTACACCCTGCTGTTTCAGATCCCGCAGGATGTGAAGAAGGTTCTCCGTCTCTGCCTCCGACAGAGCCGCAGAGGGTTCATCCAGGATAAGCACTTTGGGCTGCTTGAGCAGTGATTTGGCTATCACCACCATCTGCTTCATGCCAACACCCAGTTTCTCAACTTTTATATTTGGATCAATATCCACCTTTAGGCGCTTCAGGATCTGAGCAGCGCCGTGGATCATTTCTTCCTTGTCAATAACGCCTCTGCGGACAGGCTCACGTCCCAGATAGATGTTCTCAGCGACTGTCATATTGCCGGCCACCTCCAGCTCCTGGTAAATGATCTCGATGCCCGCAGCGGAAGATTCTCTTGTATTGGCGAACCGTTGGAGTTCTCCGTCAATCAGAATCTCCCCATCGTACTCCCCGTGCGGGTAAAACCCGCTCAGGATCTTCATCATCGTCGATTTTCCCGCTCCGTTCTCCCCGCAGAGCGCATGGATCTCCCCTGCCTTTACCTGAAAGTTCACTCCTTTCAGGACAGTCACAGATGAAAATCTTTTTACAATGTCTTTCATCTGGAGAATATCATTCCCGACCATTCGGTTCCTCCGATCCGACAGTGATCTGCTTCTGTCAAGGCGAAAACTGCCGCACCAGGCAAAGAAGCATAAGCCAAGTGCGGCAGCCGGTCAACGCCTGTAAATCACGAACAATATGCGGCCATTCATTATTCGGGCCACTCGTCCTCCGGAACATTCGCGAACACATCCTCAAGTGCGCGGAAACCGGTGTCGATGACGGTCTCTTTGATGTTATCCTTTGTAACCACAACAGGTGCGCAGGCAATTGTCGGAATCTCCTTGCCCATAACCTCTGTGGTGCCAGTGATATCTGAGAGTTCTTCACCTTTTGCAAGCTCAACAGCAGCCTTGATAACCGCCTCGGCAAGATCATCATAGCCGGTGATGACGGTCGCTGACTGTGTGCCCTCGGCAACCCTCTGGCAAGCCGCCAGCTCAGCATCCATGCCTGCCACATAGACCTGACCCTCAAGGCCCTGTGCGATCAGTGCCTGTACAGCGCCTCCAGCCATACCGTCGTTGTTACAGACGATGGCCTGGATGTCATTGTCATACTGGGTAAGAATATTTTCAACAGCAGCCATGGCTCCGTCCGGATTCCAGTTTTCGATATAGTTGTCAAATACGATCGTAATATCACCGTTGTCAACATACTCATCGATGATGTTATGATAACCGGTGTTCTCGTCGTGCGGTACAGAGTCTGCATCATGACCGTTCACAAGCATGTAGTTTCCGGATGGGACAGCCTCAATCGCCATCTTCATGTTTTCCTCGCCAATCGTTATGTAGTCATAACTGACGATTACGTCGATAAGGTCCGAATTGACGACACGGCAATAGGAAACTACCGGGATGCCCATTTCCTTCGCGGCTTCCACACCTGCCGCAGCAGCTTCTGAATCCTGCGGTCCAATGACCAGGACATCAATATCCTGGGACAGCATGTTCTCAATCTGGTCATTCTGAAGATTAGCGTCCGTATCGGCATCAGTGTAAATCACTTCAAGATTTGGATCCTCATCCGCCATCTCAAGCATTCTCTCACGCTCGGCATCCCAGCGCTCTTCCTGAAGAGTACCGAAGGAAACGCCGACTTTGATTACGTCATCCTCAGCCATAGCGGAAAAAGCAAAACCGAAGACCATGGAAGCGCCTGCCGTCATTGCAATAAGTTGTTTCCTTGTCATACTTGAAACCTCCTTTTTAAATATAAAAATCACCTTTTTACCTGTGTCATCAAAAATGCACGCGGTATTTTCCCAGCGACATAATCTCACATTCTCAAACAAATTGCAAACATTTTCGTACATATCTGTACATTTATTTTCGTTTTTGTACGTTTAAACAAAATATCAAGTTCGTTTTTGTGCATTTTATTCCGAAACGGTCATGCTTCGGCACACTGAAATTTTGACTTGTAACTGTCAAGGTGATAAACTGAAGAAAAGAAGGCACCGGGTTCATGTCAGCCCTGCTTTCATGTTTCCAAATACCAGGAGGGCACAAATGATCCAGGGGCAGAGGTTCCAAAAAATAGAAGAGATGGCCAACGAGCGTGGCATTGTCAATACAAGGGAGATGGCGGAAATACTCGGCGTGACAGAAACCACTATCCGCAGAGATTATGAAGAGCTTGAAAAGCTCGGAAAGATCGTCAGGGTACATGGAGGAGCCCGCAGTCTGAAAAAGAGACACATCGTGACCATGGGCGATGAGCTGGAGATTGAGAAACGCACCGCTCACGCCCGTGAAAAAGATGCCGTCTGCAAGAAGGCCGCCTCCTTCGTGGAAGACGGTGCCTGCGTCTTTCTGGACGGAGGAAGCAGTATAGTTCCCATGGTCAAATATCTGAAGAATCGTCGCGTCAAAATTGTGACGAATAGCCTTCTGGCTGCAAATGCCTTCCACAGCGGTGAGGCAGAAGTCTTCGTGATCGGAGGTAGCTATATCCCGAAATACGGAATGTCTATCGGCCCTCTCTCAATCGAGGCGCTTTCAAAATTCAACTTCGACTACGCCTTCATCAGCTGCATTGGGGTAGATCTCGATCGGAAGCTCATCTATACCGCTGAAATAGAGACAATGGCCGTCAAAGACGCGGTCATGAAGCTGTCATCAACAAACATTCTTCTGCTCGACTCAAGCAAGCTTTATCTTAAGGCCTTCTGCAGCCTGGTGCCACTGACCTCCTTCGACATCGCGATCTGCAACAATGATATCAGCATAAATCCGGAAGATCTGCCTGGAAACTTTATCCTGGTAGATGTCGATAAACCTGAAGAATCATGACTTACGTTTGTTCTTTCAGGGATATACTCATGTCTGTCAGGGAATCTGTCCCCGAAAAATGAGGAAAGAAATAAAGATATGCCTCATATGAATGAAATACTCAACCCACAATTCAGTCTGGAAGGTTCAGC
>CACZOS010000401.1 GCA_902782815.1 uncultured Lachnospiraceae bacterium
CTGTGTCCCATCCGGCAGTGTGCCATGGGGAAACAAATGGAGACATGCGGCAGCTGTCCGGAAATGAATTCCTGTGAAAAGATTGCGATGATCACAGAAAACAATGCGGATGCACTACATAGACTGAAAAAGGAAGAATAATAGATGGCTTTTTTGATATTTATCCGGTTTTCTTCTTCTTGCAAGCACCGGTCCGGATGATATAATGGAGTGGAAAACAGGAAGGTGGCCGGATTCAGTTCATATATTGTCCGGAATAGAATTAGAGATAAAGGAGTATAATTTATGGCTTTATTACAGATTTCTTTTTTTTCAGATGTATTAAATGTGGGGACCAGCGTAAATGTGATCCTTCCCGAGGTGAACCAGGGAATCGGTATCGTGGCATCCCGGAAGGAGGAGCTTCCCAAAGTCCTTTATCTCCTGCATGGTTACAGTGATGACCATAGCATATGGATGAGAAGAACATCGGTTGAGCGTTACGCTGCCGCCTATAATCTTGCCGTGATCATGCCTGCCGTCAATCACAGTTTTTACTGCAATGAACGATACGGGGAACGTTACTGGGATTACGTGAGCGAAGAGCTTCCCCGGGTCATGCACCGTTTCTTAAGACTGAGCGCAAGGCCTGAAGATACCTATGTAGCGGGACTGAGCATGGGGGGATACGGCTCAATGCGTCTGGCCTTGACTTATCCGGAAAGATTTGCCGGCGCAGCAAGTTTCAGCGGGGCGGTGAATATTACGGAAATTATGGGCCTGCACGATCAGGACGGGACGGGCGAGAGAATCTTTGGAGACCGGATGACCGATCTCAAAGATACGGAGGTGGATCTCTATCACCTGATGAAGAAAAATGCAGATTCTCCCCACAAACCCTGGCTGTATGTCAGCTGCGGAACCGATGACTTTCTTTATCCTTTTCATCAGACATTTGTGCCGGCTCTGGTCAGCAGTAAATGGGATGTGACTGAATATGAAGAGGAAGGAGCCATCCATGAATGGGGATTCTGGGATCGTGAGATCAGAAAGTTTATCGATCTTATGTTTGCCGGGAAAGAAAACGAAACTGTGATCAGATGAGAAAAAGAAATTTTGAAACCTATCTTCATAAAGAAAAAGGAAGCCCGGCTGAGGAGGCCGGTATCGTTCTCCGGATGAGTCTTCCGGCCATCCTGGCCCAGTTTACTTCCATCGCCATGCAGTACATTGATGCGGGGATGGTGGGCAGTCTGGGGGCTAATGCTACGGCAGCCATCGGTCTTGTGGTTTCTTCCACCTGGCTGATCGGGGGAAGCTGTATAGGTCTGGCCACCGGATTTTCCGTTCAGGTGGCCCAGCTCACGGGAGCACAAAAGCCGGAAGATGCCAGAAATGTCTTCCGGCAGTCCTTGAGTGTCCTGTTACTGGTCGGGCTGGCCATCGCCTTTGTGGGGATGGGGATCAGCAGGCCGCTTCCCGCATGGCTTGGGGGAAATCAGGAGATCCTCAAAGATGCCGGAAGCTATTTTTTTATCTACAGCTGCTCCATTCCTTTTTCCATGATGCGTTATCTCTCCTCAGGCATGATGCAGTCCAGCGGGGACATGAGGACACCGGGCTTTTTTTCTGCCCTGGTCTGTATTCTGGATGTGATCTTCAACATGCTTTTTATTTTCCCTTCCGGAGAAGTCTTTGCAGGGCCCCTGATACTGAGGCTTCCCGGGGCAGGACTGGGTGTGGCCGGGGCTGCGCTGGGCACTGCCCTTTCCGAGGTGGTTATTTCCCTGGTTATGCTCTATGTGCTGTGTTTTCATAATAAAAAACTGAACCTGAAACTCAGGGGAAGCTGGAAATGGAGGAGGAATACCCTGTCTACCGCCGCGAAGATTGCCATACCGATCTCACTTGATCAGATTTTCATGTGCAGCGCCTATATTGTGGCAACAAAAATCGTGGCCGGCATAGGTACCGTGGCAGTGGCCTCCAATTCCCTGGCCGTCATTGCCGAAAGCCTCTGTTATATGCCCGGATACGGGATAGGGGTGGCGGCAACCACCATCATCGGACAGACCATCGGGGCAAAAAGAAAGGACCTCACCCGGAGTTTTTCCAGGGTGATCGTCCTTCTGGGCATGGTCTTTATGGGTTTGATGGGGATATTTATGTATATAGCTGCTCCTCTGGTCTTCTCCTTACTCACCAGTGATCCCCGTGTGGCTGAACTGGGGGCGGGAGTTCTCAGGATGGAGCTGATCGCGGAACCCTTCTATGGGGCTTCCATATGCTGTTCAGGCGTTTTCCGTGGAGCAGGGGATACTCTGGTACCCAGCCTCATGAATCTGCTGAGCATGTGGGGTGTCAGGATTGTACTGGCCTTTTTCCTGGTTCCCTCCATGGGATTGTACGGATACTGGCTTGCCATGACCATTGAGCTTTATTTCCGCGGGATCATCTTTCTTATTCGATTGCTGCGTGGGAGGTGGTTACAAAGATCCATCATTGTTTCAATGGGTTAATGGTGGTTCCTCATCGGTATTCCTTTGCTTCGACAGCCGGTTCAGATACACGTTTTTCAGTTTCCCGAAAATGAATTTCTGTGTACCGTACAGGCTGTAATAGCCGGACAGGCTGAAGGTGATGGAGACGATGGCGGCGAAGAAAGCGATGCCGTCTCCGTGGAAGAGCTCCAGGCCCAGCAGGATAGAGGCAATGGGGCAGTTGGTCACCGCAGCGAATAAACCGATCATTCCGCAGGCAGCCATCAGTGAGGGCTCAAAACGGATGATTCTTCCGTAGGTTGCTCCGAAACTGGCTCCCACAGACAGGGTGGGAATGATCTCCCCTCCCTTAAAACCGCCTC
>CACZOS010000402.1 GCA_902782815.1 uncultured Lachnospiraceae bacterium
ATGATGATGATAATCGTTTTAATGAGCATCGGATTGATCCTTTATGATGATTGATCGGTTTTCTCAACACTATACCACACGCAGGTACAAACCAGGTTGTTTACTGCACAGTTTGTGCGTTAAACAAAAAAGTGATAAGATAATGAAAAAGCTGAACACGCTGGTTTCACCGGAGGCCATTATTTATGAAGGAAAACAGATACATAGCATTTATCAGCTACAGGCATCAATCTCCAGATATGGAGATTGCCCAAAAACTGCATACAGCGATCGAAACCTTTCAAATTCCTTCCGCGATTCAGCAAAAAAACGGGATCCGTAAAACCGGCCGGGTGTTTCGGGATCAGGAGGAACTTCCCCTCTCTGCCGACCTGGGCAAGGATATCGAGGATGCCCTGGACAACAGCGAATGGCTGATCTGCGTATGTTCTCCCAACTATCTGGAAAGCCGCTGGTGTATGCGAGAGATCGAATATTTTGCAGAAAAGAAAGGGAAAGACCATATCCTGACCATTCTGGCTGCGGGAGAACCGGAAAAAAGCTTTCCGAAAATCCTTCGTTTCCGGGAAAATGAAAATGGAGGATCAGAGCCGGTGGAGCCCCTGGCCGCAGACGTACGGGCCGAAACCCTGTCAGATTCCCTGCGGAAACTGCGGAGTGAAAAGCTGCGCCTGCTGGCACCAATGCTTTCTGTTACTTACGACGACCTGAAACAGAGAGAAAAACAGCGGAAGAAAAAACGGATTGCCGCTATTGCCATTACAGCATTTGTAATCCTTGGCATATTAACCGGCATTTTGATACGGAATGAAGCGCTTAAAAGAGAAGCGGCAGAACAGCAGCGCATCGCCGAAGAAGAGCGCCTGAATGCCGTTTCTGACAGTATTGAAAAAAACCTGCAGACTGCAGAGGTATTACGGGTAGAATCAGACCGGCAAAGCGCAGCCGGACTGCTGCTTGAAACGCTGGAACTCAGCGAACAAAATGGGGATATGCATCGGGAAGAGATCCTCTCTGAGCTCCGGAAAACTGCATATATCGAACCTTTCAGCATCATGTCTGTGCTGGACAGTCAGAACCTGAGGCTTACCAATGCGGCGATTTCGCCTGATGGCACAAAAGCCGTCTGTATCGCCAACGGAAATGCTGCGACAATGATCAGCCTCAGCACCGGCAAAATCGAATATACGATTCCTACAGATGAAAAAGATATCTCATTTCTGACTTTTTCTCCTGATGGCTCCCGGTTTCTTGGCATCTGTGATAATTCCCGCTGTGTGCGGGTATGGAATACCGCAGACGGTTCAGAAGAGCTGACCTGGACAGGCAGCCAGGATAAGGAAGAAATGCTGGCTAACGCTTTGTTCTGGCAAGGACCGGATACCCTGCTGGTGCAGGACTATGACCGTTTCTGTCTGGTTTCCGTAGAAGACGGCACAGAAACGCTGTTCTATACGATGGGAGACCAGCAGAACGGATATGATGACCGGAAAAACCTTTATTCCATGCTTCTTGGCACCTCCGCCCGAGATACGATTACCCTGCAATCGGATGTTTATCTTCACAGTACCCTGCTCACATCACAGGATGGGTCAAGAGTAGTGGTCTCTGGCCGGGACGGATCGACCGGCACCCTGGTCCTGGACGATCAGGGACAGCGGGTGTCCCTGCTGGACAGCCTGCCCGGAACATTAATGGAAACTTATGATATCTCCCCAGACGGAAAGTATGTCTCGTGTCAGTCTTATATTGGTTTCATGGGGGTATGGGAAGCAGATACAGGGCGAATGAAGTATCTTCATTCACTGGACCGGGATGTGACTACCAACATCTCAGCACCGGTATTTTCTCCGGATTCCACACGAGTCGCCTATATATCGGGAAACACTCTGGTGATCGAACAGCTGCCCGGCGGTACAGAACTTGTCCGGGAAGAGCTGGAAGAAACCTGGTTCCCTCCAAAGCTGAGATGGACTCAGGACGGGCAGTTCTTATGTTTCTTCAACCCGAATCTGTACATTGTGGACGCGGAAAGCGGTGGGATCATCGTCTTCAGAAATGGTGAAGAGAATGCTCCCTACAACAATGCCGAACCGGCAGGAGAGAGGATGGTCTTTGTAACGCAGGGCGGCGGAGATGCTGTGTGCTACAGCCTGCCGGGCGGATCTTCCATCGTATTCCAGGATGATCTTAACGAGGAATTAACGAGCTATGATCCTTTACCTGAGTCAGCGGTTTCATGGAGCAGTCCTCCTGCAGGGGAACATGAGATCACTGAAACATACCAGACCCTGCTTGGTATGGAAAACGGGCCTTCCGCTACGTGCTATTCCATGGGCGGAAACTACGCGGCCCTGA
>CACZOS010000403.1 GCA_902782815.1 uncultured Lachnospiraceae bacterium
CCAGGTCCAGCATCTTTTTCAGGATGATGACGCGCCGTTCTCCGTTGTCTTCCGGATAGTCCACCGGATTGAGGTAGGCGGGATTTTTGGTGATTCCGGCCAGCACGGCACATTCGGACAGGGTTAGGTCGGAGCAGGATTTGCCGAAATAATACTTGGCGGCGGCTTCCACACCCAGGGTTCCCTTGCCCAGATTGATGGTGTTGAGATAATCTTTGAGGATGGTCTCCTTGTTGTTTTCCTTCTCCGCGTGGATAGCCAGATATTGTTCCTGGATCTTACGCTTGAATCTGGCCACGGGATTGGTCTCACCGCCCACGTTGAAGACATTGTTCTTGATCAGCTGCTGGGTGATGGTGCTGGCTCCCTGGGAGATATCCCCCCGGAGGATGTTCTTGACCAGGGCCCGGCCGATTCCCTTGATGTCGATTCCGTTGTGGTCGAAGAACCGTTCGTCCTCGATGGCCACAAAGGCATATTTGAGGTTATCCGGCATCTGTTCATAGGAGACGAGGATACGGTTGGAATCATAGGAAGACAGGTACTGGGTTGAAGCATTCGCGTTGTCATAGACGACGGTGGCGGAGTATTTGGGCTTCAGGTCATACTTTGTGGGTGTGCTGGCTATGATGCCCTTGATGGCACCAATCCCCAGCCCTGCGCCGCATACCCCCGCGGTGATCACCGCCAGCAGGCAAAGCTCAAGGCAGATCAGGAAAAATCGATTTAAGATCCTGTCTTTTCGGGAGCGGAGGGCACTCCTTTTTTTCTTTATATTTTCGGTGCTGTAATTCATGGTCGAATCCATCCTCTTTTTCTTCGGAATAAACGGTTTAGCCTCAGGAAATCAGGCTCTGCCCGTTTCCTGTCCGGTTCTCTTAAAAATAAATTATACCATATCTTACCTTATAAATAAATGCGAGAATTTTCTAGTTTTTTCTTTACAATCCCCGAAAAGCCTATATAATTAATACTGGAGTTTTTTGTGGACATGGACTGCCCGCAGTCCCATGACCGCAGACATTCCGGAAAGTCGTGTAAAGATACAGGAGGTTAATACTATGGCAGCACCCTATAACCATAGAGCGATAGAACAGAAATGGCGCAAATACTGGGAAGAACACCCGGTGAATGTGGATGACGGCAAGAAACCGAAATATTACTGCCTGGACATGTTCCCCTATCCCTCCGGCAGCGGACTGCATGTGGGACACTGGCGGGGATACGTGATCAGTGATGTGTGGAGCCGCTATAAGATGCTCCAGGGATATCATCTGATCCATCCCATGGGATGGGATGCCTTCGGCCTTCCGGCTGAGAATTATGCCATCAAGATGGGTACCCACCCCAGGATCACCACCGAGGAGAACATCCGCAACATCAAGCGGCAGATCAATGAGATCGCGGCCATCTATGACTGGGATCTGGAAGTGAATACCACCGATCCCGGATTCTATAAATGGACACAGTGGATCTTTGTGAAGATGTTCAAGGAAGGTCTCGCCTACGAGAAGGAGATGCCCATCAACTGGTGTCCCTCCTGTAAGACCGGTCTCGCCAATGAAGAGGTTGTCAACGGCGTTTGTGAGCGCTGCGGCGCCCCGGTGACCAAGAAGAACCTGAAACAGTGGATGCTTAAGATCACCAAGTATGCGGACAGGCTCCTGGCTGATCTGGATAAGCTTGACTGGCCCGAGAAGGTCAAAAAGATGCAGACCGAGTGGATCGGCAAGAGCTACGGCGCGGAAGTGGACTTCCGGGTAGATGGAAGAGAGGACAAGATCCGGGTCTATACCACCAGACCGGATACCCTTTACGGGGCAACCTTCATGGTGCTTGCCCCCGAGCATGCGCTGGCTGCCGGCCTGGCCACAGAGGAGACCAGGGAAGCGGTGGATAAATATATTTTCGACTCCTCCATGCGTTCCAACGTTGACCGTATGCAGGATAAGGAAAAGACAGGCGTCTTCACCGGTTCCTACGCCATCAACCCCCTGAGCGGGGAAAAGATTCCGATCTGGCTTTCCGACTATGTTCTGGCCGATTACGGAACAGGAGCCATCATGTGTGTTCCCGCCCATGATGACCGTGACTTTGAATTTGCGAAGAAGTTTGATATCCCCATCATCCAGGTTATCGCCAAGGATGGTGTGGAGATTGAAAATATGACCGAGGCTTATACGGATGCCGTGGGAACCATGATCAATTCCGGAGAATGGAACGGCATGGAGTCCGCTGTCCTGAAGAAGGAAGCCCCGCTTTACATTGAAGAAAAAGGTTTTGGAAAAAAGACCACCAATTACAAGCTGCGTGACTGGGTATTCAGCCGCCAGCGTTACTGGGGAGAGCCCATCCCCATCGTACACTGCCCGAAATGCGGCTGTGTTCCGGTTCCGGAAGAAGAGCTTCCCCTGCTCCTGCCGGAGGTGGAGAAATATCAGCCCACCGGCACGGGAGAATCCCCGCTGGCGGATATCGACTGGTGGGTGAATACCACCTGTCCAGTCTGCGGTGCCCCGGCTAAGAGAGAGACCAACACCATGCCTCAGTGGGCAGGTTCTTCCTGGTATTTCCTCCGCTATGTGGACAGCAAGAACAAAGAG
>CACZOS010000404.1 GCA_902782815.1 uncultured Lachnospiraceae bacterium
CAAGACTGACCGTAAAAGCCTTTGTCTTCAGCAGATTCTGCGTGGTTTTGTGATCCTCATCAATGAACAGGGCAATCCTGTCCCCGCTGCAGATCATTCCCCATGCAGCATTCATCACGTTAACCTTGCCGTTCTCATCGTATGCCGCGACCATCAGGACCGGCATCGGATAAACCGCCTGTACTACCCCAAGATTTTTCTTCATTATGTCTTCCGCCTTTCACTTTGCTGAATTGATTTTCCAAGGCCATCTGCGGCCTCCGATTCTTGACTTTTCAGTCATGCTGAAGCATATTATACAAGTACCAAAAATATATACAAGTACCAACTTATTTGTAAGGTACTTACCTGGAGGTAAGCTATGGAGCAGCGGAATATTGAAAATGCAGACTTCGAATCCACAGGATACAGCTATACGCTGTCCCTGATAGCAGGAAAATACAAGCCCATCATCCTCTACTGTCTCATGGAATACGAGCCGGTCCGCTTCAATGAGATGCAGCGGTATCTGAAAAAAATCGCGGACAAGACCCTCAGCCAGAATCTGAAAGAGCTCGAGGCTGATGATCTCATTATCCGCAAAGTGTACCCGCAGATCCCTCCGAAGGTCGAATACTCCCTGACAGAGCGCGGGCATTCCCTGGTGAAGGTCCTTGACCAGCTGTGCGACTGGGGAAACGAAAACCGAAGATAAGGAAAGGAACCGTTGATCTGTGGACCGCCCTGTCGACAATCTGTAGACCGTCCCGTTGACGGTATCTCTCTCGTATCACGTGACACATGAAAAAGGCTGAGTTATAATCAAATTAATCGGTATCAGTAGACCGTTTTGCAATAAGTATTGGAGGAAAAAAAGGTGAAAAAAAGACTGGCTGCTTTGTTTTTGGCCGCGGCCATGATACTAACTGGTATACCCTCAAGTGCATGGGCAGAAGACATGGATTATGAGGATGTGTCCGCCACGTCAGAATTTGTGGAGGATGAAACACCAGGCGAGGTGGAAGGAGATGAATATATTCCTGATGAATATATTCCTTCACAGGATGAAGATTATCTGACTGAAAGTGTTCTTGGCGAATACTCCG
The DNA here is from genome assembly GCA_902782815.1 of uncultured Lachnospiraceae bacterium. GTDB lineage: Bacteria > Bacillota > Clostridia > Lachnospirales > Lachnospiraceae > Anaerobutyricum. The sequence continues at coordinate 1,086 of CACZOS010000404.1, forward strand.
AAGAAGACGTTTCCCCGGAAGCTGAAGAAGAACAGGATTACACAGAAGCGGGCGGGCAGGATTATTCAGACACAAATAGAGACGTTATTCCGGATCTAGAGGTCGGGGTACGGACCACAGTGTCCTCGGATTCGGGTGAGGTTTTTTATAGCTTTACTCCCGCTACAAGCGGTCAATATCGGATACAGTCCTTTAGTGACTACGATGTGTATGTCACACTGTACGACAGTGACAGGGAAACTATACTGGGCGAAGACAATCAGGGAGGCAGTAACATTGATTTCTTCCTGAACTTCGATCTGGAAGCCGGACATACTTATTATTACGCTATCCGTGCATGTTCTCATAGTTATTTCTTCTGCGACATTATCCTGGAAGAGATCCGTTCTGTCCAGGTTATATTGCACGCCAATCATTCCGAGGCCTCCTTCGATGATGGATCAGAGTCCATTACAGTCCTTCTTGAAGAAGGAATCGTTCTGGACTCCTCGCAGTACCAGCCAAATTGCTCGGATCCTGAAATCCGTTTCCAGGGATGGGCTAAGGATGCAGATGCCACTTATGCGGAATATAGAATCACTGTAACGGCGTCGGAGGAGCCCCTGGAACTCTGGGGCGTCTGGTCACGGGTCAAAAATATAACTTTTCATGCCGGCAGAGAAGACGCGTATTTTGTTTCAGAGGATGATAATGGAAATCCCATCCACACAGAGTTTATAACAAAAGAATACATAATCGGCAGTTTTGTATCCAATTCCGATTTTTCTCCTTACTGTGATGACACCCGTCCCCAGTTTATCGGATGGTCAACAGATCCCGATGCCATCGATGTCTACGGTTCGGTTTGGGTCACCGAAGAACTGGAAGATCTTTATGCGGTCTGGAGTCAGATCTTTACAGTTACTCTTAACGGAAACGGCGGCTCTATTGACGGTGAGGAAATCTACGTACAGACTTATAAGAACGGACAGAGATTCTGGGTCGACGATAATCTGATCAGTGCGCCGGATGACTATCATTCTTTTGAGGGGTGGTATACTCTTCCGGAAGGCGGCAGAAAATATAATAACAGCATCGATAAAATTACAGAGGATATTACTCTGTATGCGCACTGGAAAGAAAGTCATCCGGTCATTTTGGATGCCAACGGAGGATCTTTTGATGAATACGATCCCTCCGAAACGGAAAGAACTCTTAAATATGACCCGGCTGAAATATTCGCATCTGGCAAAGAAAATATTCCTAAGAACACAGATCCGGGTGTGTTTTTTGCCGGCTGGGCAACAACTCCGGATGCTTCGGCTCCGGATATTCAGTATACTACTCCTGCAGCTGATCTCTCCAGGGTATATGCTGTGTGGATACCCGGCATTACAGTGACGATCCATGCGGACAGTGAAGATGAGGCCACATGGGTTATCCCTAATTATGAATATGGCGGCGTATATGATTATTCTGATGCTTATACTTTCTGTGTTCTGCCTGGTACTACTTTAGAAGAGATCCAGAATGTCTGCTGCCGTACAATCGGCTATACAGACAGCGGAAAACGATCCCGTACCCCGGGCGGAGAAGCATTAGATCCGTCGACGGTTCTCCAGGATGGCGATGAGCTGTATGTCATTTGGGATAAAAAGCTTACGGTTACCTATAATTTGGGGATAGGTGATTTGGAATGGGAAGAGGATACCAAAACATACGACGTACAGTATAACGTGAAGGAGACAGAAGCTCCCCTGTTATACAGCCTTTCAATCCGTTTGCCCGAAAGCAGCAGTCCGTTGGCATTTTCCGGATGGAGCACAGACCCGGAAGGAAATCACCTTGTCACGAAGATTGGTGACCTGCAGGGGTTCATCAAGAACGATGCAGTAACCTTATATGCTGTGTACACGTCAGAAGGACATATTGTCACTCTGGAACTGGCAGACAATGAATATTCGGCAGGCGAAGATTTAGGTGCATCTATAAGGACAGGAGGCGGCTGGTATTCTCTGGGAAATAGTTTTTTGTGGCCACAAGGCCTGAAAATGTCAGACTTTTCCTATTCAGGCTGGGCCAATCTTCCTGGCTATGTGTTCCTGGGATTCAGCACTACTCCTGACGCAGAGGGCCTGGTCGGTAAAGACTTTGAACCATCTGCGGACATGACACTGTATGGGATCTTCTCCGAAGGCCTGGAAATAACTTTCCATTCCAGCGAAGGTATCTTCCCAAGGGAGGATAATCGATACAACAACATGGCTTCCTCATGGGAGTCGGAAGACCACTATATGAACATGCCTTTCCGGAAAGGGCAGCCTCTTGGTACTATCCCCGAACCTGTCCCTGCGAATGGGAGAGTATTTGTCGGATGGACCCAGAAACTGAATGAAGTATATACGTTTAAGACAAATGCAGAGCTGGAGACTTACGTACCGGATCTGGCTCCGGGAGATTCTCTCTCCTATGATGCAGTATTTGCAGATGCCCTGCCTATTCAGGATGCGGAAATTCTTGAAGCGGTTCCAGATGTGACGTACACCGGAAAAGCCTTTAAACCGGAAGTAAAGCTAGCAGTCGAAAAAGATGGCGTGCAGGTCGTTCTTGCTGAAGGGACAGATTACACTCTGACCTATAAGAACAATATAAATGCCGGAACAGCTCAGATCATTATTACCGGAAAAGGATGGTATACGGGAAGCAAGACCATAACATTCAAGATCGCAAAAGCTGCATCAAAGGTAACGCTTAAAGCAAAGACAGCTACCTATACCGGCAAGACGATAAATATAGGCGCTGCGACTGTAAAAGGCACAAAGGGGAAAGTGACCTATGCGTATTACAGTGACGCGAAGTGTACAAAGAAGGTTACCTCACATATCAATGCCCGCACCTACTATGTGAAGGCAACCGCAGCTGCAGATGCGAATTATAAAGCTGCGACCAGTGCTGCAGTGAAACTGGTGATCAATAAAGCTGCTCAGCCAATGGCCGTCAAAGCAGTGACGAAAACCGTTAAATATTCACTGGTCAAAACAAAAGCACAGATTGTTTCCGGATGCATCTCCTTCACCAGGAAGGCACAGGGCAAGGTCACTTACGCAAAAGTGACATCCGGATCTTCAAAGTACCTGACTATTAACAAAACAACAGGAAAAGTAACTGTTGCAAAAAATACAAAAAAGGGGACCTACAGAATCAAAGTAAAAATCACAGCCGCCGGAAACACAAATTATAAGAGCGGCAGCAAGACCATTACTCTGACGATAAAGGTCAGCTGAATCAGCGGCAGCGGAAAATTAAAAGGATCCACTGCAATGGGAACGCCCGGCAGAAACCGGGCGTTTTCATATTAATAAAGTTAAAAATCGGGGTCAGGCCAAAACGCTTTCAGCCTCAGGCATCCACAGCCTCAGCGGCCAGATCAACGATCTCGCCCAGCGTGACATTCCCTTCCGAATCCTGCCATACGTACACCAGCTTATATCCGGTCTCCGCTCCGGGATAGACAACCGCCGCCTCGCAGAGGAAGCAGTAATTCGTTCCGTTCACGACCTGGGTGGCTACAAGCGCTGCCGGCGTATAATCAACGCCCAGCAGACCTTCAACAGCCTTCCGGAAGATCTCTTCCAGATCCTCGGTAATCGTCGGATCCTCAGCCTGTCTCCATGCACCGTCCATCTCACTGATTCCGGTCTCCACACCAAAGTCTCTGATCTCTGTGATCTCGGCATTGCCGTCCAGATCCTGGTAGATATAAACAACCGCGTAGGTCTCAACAGGATCCGGGATCACAGGAGCAGTCCTGCAGAAGATCGCGTAATTCCTGCCGGATACCAGCTGCGTCCCGATATAAGCGACCGGGATATAACGGGCTCCGACCAGGCCTTCCATTGCCTTGTCAAAGATCTCCCTCAGTTCATCGGTGATCACCGGCGATTCAGCCTTCTGCCATCCGCCGGGAAGGATCGTCACATCCATCTCCTCCGCCTCCTCTGCATCGTCAGTGCTTTCCGCCTCAGCATCTGTGCTTTCCTCAACCGTGCTGTCAGCTTCCACGGTCTCATCCACAGACACATCTTCCGCCACGGAATCCGTCTCGATCTCTTCCACAGTCTCAATGACTGCACTCTCTGCCTTCTCCGTTTCCGGGGCGGTAGCCGCGGGCTGTCCGCAGGCCGCAAGGCTCATGATCATTGCACCGGCAAGTATAGTTGCAAGCATTCTGTTCTTCATCGTAATTTCCTCCATTCAAATCAAATATGGATAATCCTGTAAGTTCAGGTCATTATCTTTCCTGCCCTTCCAATTGTAATACAAATCTGCCCGGAGAAATGTTGCATCTACGTAAATTGTGAAAAAATGTTCACAGAAGTCGTTGGGGGGAGTCAGTGGGGACGGTTCTATCTGACTTATCGACTCCCTCGATAAGTCAGATAGAACCGTCCCCA
>CACZOS010000405.1 GCA_902782815.1 uncultured Lachnospiraceae bacterium
AGATCTTAATGTATGTGTTGTTCCGGGTTATATATCCCGGGATGAATTCTATGAGACGGCTAAAAAAGAATATGAAGAAAACCGGTTTAGTGTAGTACTGTCAGTGCTGCCCATAGCAAAGATGGTGGATGAGGTGAAGGAATCCTGCCTGGGAGTTGTGGATTGTTACAGTACCACAAACCTTCAGCTCTTTAACCGTGGACAATTATGTTACGTCGCCGGAAAGTACTCCTCCATCATCGGCCCCTCTTTTGCGGCCATGTATAATGCCGTGACCGGTTATGCCGAAGATTTTCGTGAGAACGGCAAAGCTTTCAGGATCACCCAGGGCTTCTGGTATTCCTCAGATCTGGATGACTATGTGGATAAATATGCCATGGCCAACAGTGTGGTCAAAAATGCATATAATTATGAAGACCTGGGTAAAGTGTGCAAAGTGTTTAATCCCGATGCTTCTTTGGAAGATCTGAAAAAGCTGGTCAGTGCCTATACTTATGAAGAGGCTCTTGAAAGAAGAGGAGAATAAATTGATGATCCGAAAAGAAGGACAACAGTTGAAGAAGTCGGTTACCTTTGGAGGAATCTGTGCGCAGGCGGGAACAAAAACTACCGGATGGACGCCGGTTCCCGGGACGGACGTAAAATTCCCGGTTACGGTGATCAACGGTGCAAAGGAAGGAAAGAGTGTCCTCATCACTTCTGCGATCCACGGCTGTGAATATCCTTCCATAGAAGCGGTTTTCGAGCTGGCTGAGAATCTGGATCCGGCTAAGATCAGCGGACAAATCGTGATCATCAATCCGGTAAACGTTGACGCTTTTATCAGCCGACGCCCCTATATTGTTCCTGCCGATGGAAAGAATCTCAATCGCCTCTTTCCCCCGGATCCAAACGGAACTACGGGAGATAAAATGGCCTGGGTTCTGGCTGAGGAATTCATAAAAAAAGTGGATTTCCATATCGATACCCATGGCGGGGATATACCCGAAACACAGCCTTCCTATGTCTATTATCCCGGGATAAGCGAGGATGAGGATGCCCTGAGGATTTCCGAGGAAGCGGCGCAGTATGTCATTCACGCCAAATATATGATCCGGTCCCACGCGACCAATCATGCCTATACCTATTCCGCGATCGTGGGAGTTCCCTCTCTGGAACTGGAGCTTGGGGAATGCACAAGGTGGTCTGCGAATGAGGTGGACGACTATAAGGAAAATATTCTGAATGTCCTTAAGTATCTGAAGGTTTATCCCGGAGATCCCCTTCTTCCCCCGGAAGACAGAAAAGCAAAAAGGATAACGGAGGGCGTCTATCTGGATGCAGACTACAGCGGCCGCTGGTATCCTCTGGCAGGCAGAGACGACAAGATCAGGAAGGGTCAGAAGATCGGATACATCAAAGACCTGTTCGGCAATGTGCTGATCGAATATTTCGCTGAATATGATGCGGAGATTCTTATGGTCGTCGCCACCCTGGCCGTTAATAAGGGGGATCCCATTATAGCCTACGGAAGGTAGGCAGGTGACAATATGAGACAGAAAAGAGGAATGATTTATGAGTTTTACTTTATGTAATCTTACCGTGGAAAAGGGGCAGAAGCTCCAGGGCTGGCTGGACCTGCCTTTCACGGAGGAGGATAAACTTCCCTGCACATTGATCTACGGAGAGAAAGACGGCCCCACCGTCCTGGTGGACGGGGGAATCCATAATGCCGAATATGTGGGAATTGAATGCGTTACCGGCCTGGCCGGTATGCTGGAACCCTCCGATGTAAAAGGCATCCTGATCATGATCCATCTGGTCAATGTGAACGGATTCAAAGCCCGGACCGTCAGCCTGTCAGCTGCTGACGGCAAGAATCTCAACAGGGTATTTCCGGGGGATCCTGAGGGTACCTACACCGACAAACTGGCTTATTTCATGGAGAAGGAGCTTTTCTCCCGGATCGATTATTATATCGATGTTCACAACGGTGACTGGTTTGAAGACCTTTCTCCCTTTATCTACTGTGTGG
>CACZOS010000406.1 GCA_902782815.1 uncultured Lachnospiraceae bacterium
AAATGGATAACATCATTCTGATCGGGATGCCCGCAGTGGGTAAAAGCTCTATAGGGGTTATTCTTGCCAAAGAGATCGGCTATCAGTTTCTGGATTCCGATCTGCTGATCCAGCAGCGGGAAGGCTGCCTGTTAAAGGATATTCTGGACAGCAGGGGAGTGGAAGGATTCCTCCGTATCGAAAATGAGGTCAACTGTTCCATCAGGACGGAACGGACGGTTATTGCCACAGGCGGCAGCGCGGTTTACAGCCGGCAGGCTATGGAACACTTCAAGGAGATCGGAACGATCATTTATCTGAAAACCGATTTTCCCGTGCTGGAGAAGAGGCTGGGAGATCTTAAGGGAAGAGGGGTAGTCCTGAAGGAGGGACAGACCCTGTATAATCTCTATCTGGAAAGATGTCCCTATTATGAAAAATATGCGGACATTACCGTGGAAGAAAATGAAAAAAGCATAGAAGAGACACTGCAGGCAATCCTGAAGGAAATTGCCAGCGTAAAACCATAGGAAAGGAAACAGAGAACAGATGGCAGTTAACTTTTTTTCGTCCAAAAAGAACTCCAGGCAAGACCGGCAACAGGGTATGACCGGAAGAAGGGATAAGGATTATATGGTGCGCAGTTCCTTAACTGCCAAAGAAAATAATCATATTAAACAGCTCTATCAGGAAATCGGAGAGGAGTATATCCGTTTATATAAAGGACAGTATCATGAACAACTGAAGGAAAAGATAGATCTGGTCAATGAAGCCATGGACCGGATCGCGGATTATAAAAAACCCTGGCATGCCTCATCCGGAAAAACAGTATGCGAAAACTGTGGAGAAGAAGTACGTGATAATGCATTTTTTTGCAACAACTGCGGAGCAAAGATTATGAGGGTTAAGCCACCCAAAAACACTGTTTGCCCTTCATGCCACGCACCGATAGAGGAGTTTGATGAATACTGTATGGAATGTGGTGCGAAGATAGATCACACCATGGATAAACGGACCGGAGAAAAATGTCCCAGATGCAATGCAGCTGTTTTAGTCGGTGCATCTTTCTGTATGGAGTGCGGATATCGATTCTGAAATAATAAAATACCGGAGGAGCAATATGAGATGAAATGCATCAGATGTAATCGGGAGATACCCAACGATAAAGCCAAATTCTGCCCTTTTTGCGGAGCAATCATAACAGATGAAATTCAGGAAGAGAATTTTACACAACCTGATTATCAGGAAATCAAGAAAGAGAGCCGAAAGATCTATCTGCTGAAGAAATCCTCAGGCGGGAAATTAGCAGCTATTATCGCTATAGTCTTGCTGCTGCTTCTTCTTTTACTACTATTGCTGCTCCTGATCAAACCTAATGGTTTAAAGAAAAAGGAAACGTCTCCCTCTAGTAAAGAGATTAAGTCAGAAAAGATTAAGTCATCAGAACAAGATGGCCAGGATGACCTGAGCGAAGAGTATTCCTGGCAGACAGAGCCGACAATAGAGGCGGATGATATTTATTATCTTAACAGTAATGACATTGAGGAAATTCCCCGAAATTATCTCAACAAGCAAACCGACAAAGATTTCGGGTATGCCGTTTTAAGGAAAGGGGATACCTATGCTTTGATCGATATGGAAGGAAAAATCTATCAGGACAAATACTTCTCTGATATTTCCACTCATCTCGGTTATTATCATGTATCCGGTAAAACACCGATCATCGATACGGACACCAAAAAAGAAATCTACGAAGCAGATTTTCTGGGACCCGAAGATGGATTTACATTGCCGGACGGACATGGAGATGTTTCAGGTCTGGAAGGCGGAGTCTTTTTCTGGGATCATGGACTTGGCAATTATTATCTCTACAATGAGATATCCCATCCTCAGGAACCGATACCGGTTTATACATATATAGATGAGGCTTTGCGTGAAGATCTCAATGCTGATGAGTCCACTCATGTTACATTGGATGAACGGGATGAAATCTGTAAGAAAATGAAAGGAAAATGCGCTGTCTATTCTCCTGCATACAGTACAGTTTATGAGGTGACAGGCTATGAATTTGACGCATGCGGTTCTTATTCCGATGGACTGCTGGCAGTTTACAAAAACGGAAAATGGGGATATATCAACGAATATGGAGATGACATCATACCTATAGAGTATGATGCTTCATGGGATAACTTTATCCCCTATGAAAATAAAGAGACCAAACAGACAGAACCTTTCTGCTACGCAGCCTCCGATGGTTATGTGGTATTAAGGAAAGGGGATTCATGGTTGATCAAAGATACAGATGGAAACACAGTTATCGATGAAGGAGAATTTGAGGCACTACGTCCTGTACATGAGGGAAAATGCTGGGCGAAAAAGGATGGAAAATGGGGTGTGATTCAATTGAATGAGACAAATACTTCAAAATCATCCCGTGTAAATAATGGTTTCATTTCCATAAAACACTTTTTGGAAGTGACTTCCTATGATGTAAAACAGATTCTTTATTTTGCCAAAAACGATTATAACGGAGATGGGATCCGGGAAGCTTACGTTATAACGGGATCCAGAGATGTTGAAGGATTGTGCAGTGATGTTGAATTTTACTATATGAGTCCGTTTACCGGGGATGTGAGTTCATATTTTCTGGAGGAGGAAATGTATGGTTTTCTTCATACAACAGGAGATTATCTTGAAGAAGCTCCCCTTTTCCTTGATACAGGCA
>CACZOS010000407.1 GCA_902782815.1 uncultured Lachnospiraceae bacterium
TGGGTTACAGTGATTTCCATAGTTTCACCGCTGAGATCCAGGATGGACATTTCCTGGTTATCTGCCTGTTCCGGTTTTTCCTGTTCTTCTGTCGATTCTGTCTTTTCCTGTTCTTCCGCCTGTTCCGGCTTCTCTTTCAGGGTTCCCACTTCCAATGTGATTTTTCCGTCATCTGATATGGATTCTATCTCTCCATATACCTTGTCGGCAGAAACTGCTTCAGTCGTTGTCCTGCTGTCCTGTGTGGTTCCTGTGCAGCCGGTTAATACGGACGCACCAAGAACAAGGCTCATGGCCAGGGCTGCATAACTTTTTTTCATTATATAACATCCTTTCTGTCTGTATCCCTTATAAGAATATCTTTACAAGAGAATATATCCCCTGGTTTTTGTTTTTCTGTTCCTGCAAGGCATTATAGGAAAAATGTTTGAATAAAATATATAAAATTTGTGAAAAAAATGTGACCTCGCATACTTTTGTAACGCTAGGCCGCTTTTCTTTTCGTCTGGCAGATAGGATAGACTTATTATAATGAAGAAATAATGTAAGTTTTGTTCCTTCGACTTAATCAGAATAAACTGATGGCCGTCACAGACAGGACAACCAGGATCATTCCCGCTATGTCCGCCGTGGTAAAGGAAACATGCAGGATCAGGGCAGTAAAGAGAGCGGAGACAACCGGCTCAGTTCCCGCGGCAAGACTCCCATGTACGGGTCCGATGATTTTTACGCCCTGAAGGTAACCGGTAAAGGCAATCACTGTTCCCACAATGACCACCAGCATGATCATGAACAGGGTATAACTGTCAAATATACCGACAGCATTCCAGGGTCTGGTAAAGGGAAGAAGAATGATCCCTCCCAGAAGCATCCCCCAGCCTACTACAGGGAGAATCCCGAATTTCTTAATCAGTTTTGTGGGCAGAAGGGTGTAGATCATGACGGCAAAGGCGGAGACCAGTCCCCAGAAAAGAGCAGGGGGAGTAATGGATAGTCTGTGGAGATTACCGTGAGTGGAGATAAGGAAAACTCCTGTCATTACCATGAACAGGATTACCATTTCCGCCGGCTTTGGAGCTGTTCTGTCCCGGATACAGCAGACCAGCATGATCAGAACCGGAGAAATGTACTGGAGGACGGTTGCCACTGCCGGGTTTGAAAAGGAGATGGCAAGAAAGAAGCAGGCCTGGCTGGGCATCATCCCCAGAAAGGCAAAAGCCAGAAGCAGAACTGTGTCATTCTTCTTTTCCCAGACTTTCATCACAGAGGTTCTGTCATCCAGTGAACTGAGAATAAGAAGAATGATTCCCGCACTGATCAGACGAACAGTAACCAGCCACATGGCATTAATGTGCTTCTCATCAAAGAGGATTTTCGCGAATATTCCGGAAAAACCCCAGCAGCTGCAGCCGGTCACTGCCATCAATATACCGTATAGGCGGGAAGGGGTGGATGAATTCATGGAATGATTTTTGCCTTTCAAAGAAAAATAAATATATATTTATATAAATAACATGGTATTTATATGTAATTTTCTTTCTGTATCGGCTTAAATCCCATCTCCTCCTGGAGGAGGATCATGAGGGGTATACCGAAGACCACAGGGAAGAGTGTTGTGTTCAGGATTACGCTTACAGCAAACAGACCGGCATCAACCTCGGGGTAAACCAGAGCAACTGCCGGAGTGATCAGTCCCATCTCCAGGACTGCCGATAAAAAGAGGATCAGTGTATGCCGGAGGATGCTTTTTCCTTCTCTCAGGGAGAAGGGCTTTGAGGACCAGCGGGTCCAGCAGAGATAGATGAAGAATGGCCCGAGAAAATTAGCCGCAAACCCCATGATGGATGACCATCTGAGACTGTCACTGATAAGATCCATGACCAGATTGCCCACAGCCATCACCGCACATCCGGGAATCCCGGCAAAAATGGCGTAGACCGGGCCAAGCATGGTCACCGGACGGACGTCGGTAAATCCGGGTATGATTTCCATCACCTTAAAAGGTACAGCCACCAGAAGGTAGATCCCGAACAGGATGATTAGATTCCGCAAACGTTTCATGATTCTGCCTCCAGTCTATTTCGACGCAATTTATTGAAATCCAGGATCTCCACGAGGTTTCCGGCCACGACACAAAGCATCCCTGCCACCAGTCCGGGAGTTATGCTGATGGGATCGATAAGGTTAGCCGGCATTACAGCTCCCCAGATTACAGAGAATACGATCTCCATGGAATAGATGATGGTGGCGCCGGCCGGACTTGCTCTTCGCTGGGCGAACAGGTTCAGAGTGATGGTAAAAGCCACCACAAAATAGGCGTAGATTGCAAGACTTGCTATGACGGTGGACGACCAGTTGAGTGCCAGGAAAGTTCCGGGCTGTACACCCATCCAGAAAAGATAGCTTATCAGTCCGCCGCTGATACAGATAAGTGCGGACAGAGTTATGGGATCATACTTTTTGGCATATTGGTTGAGTTTGATGATGTAAAAGGCACGAAGAACACAGCCGGCACAGATGATGGCCAGACCGGGAAGCTGGTCAGCGGTCAGCACACCGCTTAAGGCTGCTGATATCCCTGCCAATACAATGGCAGAGGAAAGCCAGGTTTTTTTATCTACCTGAGATCTCCGGATGATCATGATGATGGGAAGGGCCACAACGGTGAGAGAGAGGGTGAAGGCTCCGGTGGATACATCAAAATTTTTCAGACCGAACTGGTACATGGTGTTGTAGGCACTGTTCAGGGCACTGAGAATCAGACAGTAGAACAGCTGCTTTCTGCCCTCTTTTTTCAGCCCCGAAAGAATCCTGCCGGAAAATGCCAGAAAGAGTATACCGCCCCCGATCAGAAAAGTGATGGAGGTTGTGGCGAAGGGGGATACATGGTCAGGGATACAAGCGAAGATGATCACCTCCGTGGACCAGCAGAAGGTGACACACAGCAGGCAAAGATTAGCTTGAAGTTTATTCATGATAAGACTCCGTCAATTGAAATGAAGAGTGAAATCGCCGCACAGAAAAGATGTGCGGCGATGCATATCCTTTATTTTGGAAATGATTATCCGATATATTATCCTGCGATCATTCGCAGATGGCCCAGACGCGGGCGGGAAGGCCGGTCGCTCCTTTGATACGCGGCCATGTCACAAAGATGACTGCTCCTGCTGCGGGAACCTGGTCCAGATTACTCAGGACTTCCACCTGCAGTTTGCCCATTTCCAGGACATAACGTTCACAGGCCAGGTCTTCTGCCTTGGCAGCCTCGGCAGAAGCGTCCGTGTCCAGGGTTTCGTGTCCGTTTCCTCCGGCGTTTCGTACTTCATAGATATACTTCAGGGCTTCCATGGACCATCCGGGGAAATTCTCGCTGCCGTCTTCCGCAGTACCGGAAAGGGCATCCATATCCGGCCAGTTCTTATACCAGTCTGTCCGGAGTGCCACGAAAGCTCCGTCCGGGATATCGCCGTACTCCTTCTCATAGTCTTTGATATCCTGCTCGGTCACCACATAGCAGGGATCCTTGGCTACTTTCTCTGTCAGGTCGATGACGCAGAGCGGGAAAACCCCGTCCATTACTCCGTATGACTCGGATAAATCAGCTCCCTTGATAAAATGACCCGGAAAATCGATATGGGTTCCGAACTGTCCGGGGAACTTGAAGGTCTGGATCAGACATTCCAGCATGGGATTACCCCAGTCAAATACGGTCTTGCATAATTCCACAGATCCCTCGGGGATACCGCTCCAGAAAGGACTGTCGTTATCCAGAGGATGGGAGAGTTCCACCCAGCGCATGTTTTTCGCTTTTTCCAATGCATTCCAAAGTGTATACGTTGTTCTGTACCTCCTCATTCAGTTTATGAAAAATCAACAGGCTTCCTTTATCGGAATCATAGCAGAAATCAACTCTTATCGCAAGGGATGCCCTCCTATTTGTTACCGATAAAATGTATGCACATCATGGTCAGATCATCAAACTGGGGAGCGTCGCCCACAAAGGAAGTGACGCAGTCCTTCACATGCTCCAGAATCTCTTTTGACGTAGCGTTTTTCCGCTCATTCAGTGCCTCCACAATGCGCTCCATACCGAAGAATTCATTTTCGCTGTTGGATGCGTCGGTCACTCCGTCTGTATAGACAAAAAGTTTCGCCCCGGGTTTTAATAGAATCTGGTATTCCTTGTATTTCAGTTCCGGCATTCCGCCCAGGACAAAACCATGTTTATCCTTAAAGACACGGAAAGAACCTTTGTTCTGCATGAAGATGGGATATTCGTGTCCGGCGTTGGCGGCAGTAAGGATACCGCTGCTCACATCCAGGATTCCCAGCCAGACGGTGACAAACATCTTTTCCTGATTATTGCTGTTCAGAGCGTTGTTGGCTGCCTCCAGGACCTCCGCGGGAGACCTGCCCATCTTGGCATAACTGCTGATGGTCATCTTGGCTGACATCATGAAAAGGGCAGCGGGTATACCTTTGTCTGAAACATCGGCAATCACCATGGCAAGATGGTTGTCGTCCACCATAAAGAAGTCGTAGAAATCGCCGCCCACTTCTTTTGCCGGGGTCATGGAAGCGTAAATATCAAATTCTTTACGGTCCGGGAAAGCAGGGAAGATGCTGGGAAGAGCTCCGGCCTGGATGCTGGTGGCCATATTCAGTTCCCCTGCGATCCTTTCTTCCTCCCGCTTCTTTTCCAGTTTCAGCACTTTCCTCCTGAAATACCACATCAGGATCAGGGTTGTTGCCAGAATGACAAACCCGATGAGGCATACCCAGAAAAGGGGATGTTCATACAATGCCAGATCCTTGACCAGAGTAAATACGGTTTCGGATGTGGTCTGCCTGTCGTTATCCATTATGGACAGATGGAAACGGTAGGTTCCGCCGGGAAGGTTTGTATAGCTTACCGAACTCAGATCCTGTTTGGTGGTCACCACGGGCTCTTTGTCAAATCCCTCCAGGTAATAGGACACCTTGGGATCAGTCAGTCCGTAGGAGAGGACATACTGATAAATGGTCAGACGCCTTGCCCGGTGGGGAACTCTGATCTTCATATCCTCATCCAGGTAGATCCGCTGATCATCCACGTCAAAATAGGGGAGGGAGATCTTGGGAGAAATATGACTGGTCTTTTCTTTTTCAATATTGACCTTGGTCACCCCGTCGATTCCGGCAATATAAGCATCCCCTCCGGGAGAAATGTAGTTTCTGGAGTTGGAGGTGGTGACATGGGGAAGCCCCATGGTAGCGTTGTAAAATGTATAATCCGGGTTTTCCCCGGCCAGGAGCTGATTCGCATTGACCACGTAGATTCCGCTTCCCCCACAGACCCAGATATCATCCCCTTCGGGAAGGAAGAGATCATAACAGCTTCCGTTACGGTGGCCGCTGGGCATGTTATTCAGGGTGGTAATGCGGTTTTCCTTCATATAACACAGGCTGTTGCTGGTGAAGATCCACAGGATGTTTCTCTTGTCATCCCGCCTTATTCCCAGGACAACTCCGGATTCCATGTCGCTGTCTCCTTCAAAGGGGAAGAGTCCTTTTTCATCGACGATATATACCCCGTTCCCGTTTGTTCCCAGATAGATCTTTCCGTCGAAACCCTCGCAGATAGAAAGGATCACATCGTTGGTAAGACCCCAGTCCCTGTTTCTGATGGTACGGACGATTTGTCCGTTCTCGATAAACTGGAGACCTCCGGTCACCGATACAGCCAGTTTTCCGTCTGAGCATTCAAATACGGTCCTGGCGTAATTTGTGAGGAGACCGTTATCCTCCGAGAAGCTGACGATCTGCCCGTCCGGCTGCAGACACACCAGACCATGATCGCTGAAGGTACAGAACCAGAGGTTCCCCTTTCCATCGGATTTGATAGCACGGACACGAGCCGCTGCCAGCAGTTCTCCCACAGGGGTGGAGACAGGATTTCCCTGACTGTCGAAAACCAGCAGGCCGGTATCCGTACCTACATAGAGCAGGTCATCCTTCATCCATGTACTGTTGACCACCCGGTTTTCCATATTCATCATAAGACTTACGTCCATAAAGATACTTTCACTGATCTTCATGACGCCGTTTCTTACCGAAGTGAACCACAGATTTCCTTCATAGTCCGAAATCATGTTTTCCACGGAGTTGATCTCGGAATACTGCAGACGCTGGAATCCGTGCTCTTTATCGATATAGCCGATTCCGTTATCTGCGCAGATCCAGAGACGGTCTTCCACAAGCTTTATCATATTGATTCCCTTAAGACCGGGGGTATTGATCAGTTCGAAACCGGATAAAGGCTTGCCGAACTGGCCGCGCAGAATGTAATCCTCTTCCGATCCCATGTATACCTGCCCGGGATGTTCCGGATCGGGAAGTACCGATTCGATATCCACTTCTATTTCATCGGTAGAGTAGTAATCCACCAGCTTGTCATCCCTGATGGAAAACAGATTTCCTTCGTAGGTGACTCCGTAGAGGAGTCCGTTGTCGTCTTTAGACAGCATATCGATATATGCTTCATTGATCCGTTCGTCATCGATGGATTTCAGTTTTCCGGAACTGTCCATGCGGTAAATTCCTTCGCCGGTGGCAAAGATCAGACTGCCGTAGTCGTCTTTGATGATGGACCGGACAGTGAGGGATCGGAGCCCTGCTTCTTTTCCGTAGTGGGTGAATTCCGCTTCCGGAGACATACAGATGATTCCCTTATCATTGGTCCCGATCCAGAGATTGCCGTCTTTAGCCGCATAGAGGCTCATTACGCTGGAAACCTCTTCAATGATGTTAAATTTTTTTCCGTCATAGCGTACCAGTCCCCCATATCCCCCCAGATAGATGAAACCGTCTCCGGTCTGCACCACGGCATTCAGTTCGGTGAAGGGAAGTCCCGACTTCATATCATAGAAAGTGGAGATATGTTCTGATTCAAAACCCATATCATCCCAGCCGGAAGTCTCTGCCCTGACCGGCACCGGCCGGCTGAATGACAGGAAAAAGAGCAGACTAAAAAGAAAAATATGCGACATATAGATAAACTGTTTTTTTTCGGTCATTGCTTTACTCCTATTTTATTGAACCGGAGATTCTCGTCTTTTTCTCAATTATAGCATAATTTTCAATTTTTTCTCAATCGCTTCTTGCTAGTCCGGTTAAATTGTAGTATAATCATTAAAGAATCTGAATAAGGGACATTGGCGCAGTTGGGAGCGCGTTTGACTGGCAGTCAAAAGGCCACGGGTTCGAGTCCCGTATGTTCCATCTTTTACCGGAGAGACTTGATCCAGGTTTCTCCGGCTTTTTCTTTATTTATGCGCAGTTTTGTATTATAATGTTTTCAGGATTTTGTTTTATCATATTTTTATGGAAGGGAAGGAAGCTGATTATGAAGAAAAAGATTTTGGTTATCACCGGAAGCCCGAGAAAAAAAGGAAATTCCAACAAACTGGTTACCGCATTTATCGGCGGCGCTGTGGCTGCGGGCCATGATGTTGAGGTATTTGACGGAGCATCCGCCGATATGGATGGCTGTCACGGGGATAAGAGTTGTTCCCAGAGAGGCTTCTGCGGCCTTAAGGATGACGGGGTCAGGATGAATGAGCTTATGCGCCAGGCAGATGTACTTGTGCTGGCCTCCCCGGTCTATTGGATGGGCTTTACTTCCCATATTAAAAAAGTGATGGACCGTTTTTATCAGTTCAGTTTCCCCAAGGGAAGAGAAACCATCCATATCACGGATACTTATCTGATCGCCACCGCGGCTTCCCCGGACAGGGGAGTGTTTGATCCTCTGGTGAGCGGATTTGAATTAATGAACACTCTGCTTGGTTTCCAGGCAAAGGGGATGCTTTTATGCCCGGGTCTGGACGGACCGGACGCGGTGAAAGATCACAGGGAATACCTGGAGCAGGCGGTAAAGATGGGTGCCGGTGTGTAAGGCTCCGGCCCCGAGATCATATTTTAAGACGGAAAAAGGCCGGACATCTATTGCTGTCCGGCCTTTAATACTATTCCATATTATCCTGTAATCTGCATGTCCGGTCTAATCCTGCATTTTGTTGATCACCTGAATGCCGGAATCCACTTTTTTGGCAAAGATTTCCGCATCCTCTTTGCTGCCTACGATGTCCCCGTAGTGTGTGGGAACCGCGATCTCCGGACGGATCAGGTTAATCAGTTTGGCAGCCTTTCCGGCGTCCATGGTATAGGTGCCGCCCACCGGCACAAGAGCGATGTCACATTTCACTTCCTTGTTTTCCTTTGTGATATCCGTATCCCCTGCGATGTAGATCCGTTTTCCTTCAAGGATGACAAGGTAGCCAACCCATCCCGCGCTCCTGGGGTGGAAGGGTTTGAGGGTGTTATAAGCGGGCAGGGTTTCCAGATTCAGTCCTTCTATCTCATAAGTATTCCCGGGTTCCACAGCAACTATGCCGCCCACACAATCCGCCACCTCCCGGGCTTTATTTTCCATGTTTTTGGGAACCACGAGGATTGTATCCTTCCTGCAGACCTTCCGGATATCCTCCGGGGAAAAATGATCATAATGATCATGGGTGACCAGGATATATGAACTGTCATGGAACTCATCCTTCACATGGAAAGGGTCGATGTAAATGCTGCCGGAATCACATTTGATCCTTATGCTGCTGTGGGCGAGTACGTCGATTCTGTCTATCATTATCCTTCTCCTTTTAAGACTTTGCTGATCTGTTTGTATGTCTCCTGATCATATTTTATTACAAAGGCTTTCCTCTAGCAAGAGAAAAGACTGATCAGGTTCAGAAACCTTGACAAAATTCACTCCATAGGATAGACTTTTCTTGTAGATATTTCACGAAAACCATGGGTGGCTGTGAAGGATTATTTTTGAAAGCCGCATAAATATTCGGGGAGGATTATCATGAAAAGTTGCAGAATACTATGTGTGTGCAGTGTCGGACTTATCACTTCCAATATGATCGCAGCAAGACTTAAAGAGATGCTCGCGGAAAAAGGATGGGACGCCGTAACGAGAGTCACGACACCTGACGAAGTTGCCTCGGAATTAAAGGAAGCTGACTATGACCTTATGGCATGTGTGACCCATGTTTACGGGGACTACGGCATTCCCAAGATCAATGCCCTCGGCCTGCTGGCCAATACGGATGTGGATAAGGTTGTGGAGGACTGCATCAAAGCGCTCGAGGCAAAATAAAGTATCCGGTTTATGATCGGGATAACTCCCCCCGGAGAGGAAGGATCATCTTTTCTCCGGGGTTTTTGCATGATAAGGCCGTAATATTTTTCCCGTAAATATTGATAGACCGGGATAAAAAGGTTATAATAAAACCATAAGACCGGCAAGAAAAAAGTCGGCCCCTCTTGCCTGCAGATAAGACCGTTTTACAGGGCTGACACCACAATCCCATGAGAGAAGGAGGTTACTTATGGCTTACCCAGGAAGACCTGTTGATCAGGTGATTACCAGCAAAAAGATTATCGCAAATATGAAGCAGGAGTTTCGGGAGATGTGCAATATTCCCGAGAATCATCAGAGTGTAGGCGTTATCACAACGGACCAGCCGGATATCCTGCGCTGCGCTGTGGATGATGCCACCAAGAAGACACGGGTTGAAGTGATCAGCTTCAGTCCTTATTACGGAGGCTCCGCAGTGAAGTGGAGTGCCAACAGCGGCTCCGCCTACGCACTGATCTCCGGAGAGAAGGTAGCTGATGTCAAGAGCGCCATGCAGAGTATTGAGGATTATGTGAGGAGATCCAGATTCCTTTTTGACCTTAAAGGTGACGGTTCCCTCAAATATTTCGTCGGCCTTATCTCACCCGCCGGGAAGTATTTCCAGAAAGAGCTGGGCGTTACCGCCGGCGATGCTCTTGCCTATGTGGCAGGACCTCCGGTGGAGGCAATGTACTCCATTGATCAGGCACTCAAGGGCGGTGACGTAAAAGTGGCGCAGTTTATTGCTCCGCCGGATAACGACAACTGTGCAAAAGCGATTCTTGTGGGAAATGAATCCGCATGTAAAAATGCCCTGAACGCATTTGCCCAGGCCATGGATCAGTGTGGCAAGGATCCTCTGACCACCTGAGATAAACTATGGATGAATCCTGATCAGAGATTAAAAAATTCGGTGTGCATTATTCCGGGATCCTCAGGATCCCGGTTTATGCGCACCGATTCTTCATGATACCATATAATGATCATTTTATTTCGGGGAAACTAGTTAAGAAAGGATATTGACGGGATAATGGTTGATTATAAGAAAGAAATGACGATGAACCCCTCCGGTTTTGTTCTGCTGGCGGATTATGTGCCGGGGATCGTACAGGAGATCCGTTATTACTCTACCTATAATTTTATCGGAGACCGGATCGACGGTTATGAAGAACCCTGCGCCATTGTTACCAAAGAGGCTGCCAGGGCTTTGAAATCGGTCAGCAACGAGCTTAATGTTCAGGGTTACCGGCTGAAGGTCTATGATGCCTACCGCCCGGTCAATGCGGTCAAACATTTTGTTCTGTGGGGGATCGAAGACCAGGATATCCGGATGAA
>CACZOS010000408.1 GCA_902782815.1 uncultured Lachnospiraceae bacterium
CATCTGGCCCGGATCCACGGACTGGATACCGGCACGGATGATCTCCGCCATGTAGGCACCGCAGTTTAAGGCAAGACAGGCGGTACCGGCCTGGAGGGCAGTCAGGGTGAGCTGGATGTGCAGGATATTGTTAAAGCCGTAGGGTATACCGAAATAGATAAAATAAGCCAGAACGATCATGGGAACACCCCGGATGACGTCAACGAATATCAGGGCTATGATATTGCAGACTCTATTCCGCAGAACGCTCAGCATTCCGAAGATCAGGCCAAGTATACAGGCAAAAGACAGACCGAAGAGGGCGAGCAGAAGAGTCTGCCCCATGGCCCTGGTCAAAAGGCCTCCGTATTGTGATATTATGCCGATCAAAGGTGATCCAACCCCTTCCTTTTAAGTTCTGTCAAGAGAAGACTGCCGCCTTCTGAACTCTCTTATGGAGTGTCCCGAATGCGACAGCCCTTTACTCAGAATATATTTATCAGGTTAACAGGAAACTGATGATTATTCACCAAGATATTTATTTACGATCTCGTCGTATGTTCCGTTGGCCTTGATCTCTGCGAGACCGGCATTGAACATATCGATCAGAGGCTGATTCTCTTCGTTGAAGATAGC
This sequence comes from uncultured Lachnospiraceae bacterium, assembly GCA_902782815.1. Classification (GTDB taxonomy): domain Bacteria; phylum Bacillota; class Clostridia; order Lachnospirales; family Lachnospiraceae; genus Anaerobutyricum. The sequence continues at coordinate 616 of CACZOS010000408.1, forward strand.
GAAACCGTAATCAGCGCCTTCGTTGGCTGTGTTTTCAAGGACTTTAAGGGGAAGCTCGTCTCCGCCTTCCTTGATGGCAGTGATCATGATGGGGGTATCCTCGAAACAGGCAACGGCCTGTCCGCCGGTTACTGCCTGATACATGGTGGGTGAATCTTCCATGTAGGTGATCTTGAATCCATACTGATCAGCCAGGCTTTCCGCATAGGTTGCGCCCATGGTTCCGGTCTTTACAGCCACTGTCTGGTCCTTGAGATCTTCAAAGCCGGCGATCTCGGAATCCGCCGGAACAGCCATGCTCTGGGTGGCATTATAATAGCCGTCTGAGAAAATCCAGCCGCTTTCTTTACGTTCGTCGGTAATGGATGCGCCGGCGATCATGCCGTCAGCCTGTTTGGACTGGCAGGCAGCGATGGCGGAATCCCATCCCAGACTCTTCAGTTCATAGGAAAAACCCTGATTCTCGGCTACTGCAGCCAGGATATCCACGTCGATTCCCACGAAATCGCCGTTCGCGTCGGTGTACTCAAAGGGCTTGAATACCGTATCGGTGGCGATGATCCAGGTCTTGCCGTCGGCAGCAGCTTCCGTGGCATCTTCGGTCTTTGCAGGAGAGCTGCTGCATCCGGTCAGAAGACCGATCGCCATAACCAGCCCCAATGCCAGTACGATCATTCTTTTCATATTCATTTCCTCCTTTTTACAATACTCTGTTTTCATGATTCACATCACTTTAATATGATAAATTATTATAGCAATACCGGTTGAAATATGCAACAATTATTACAAATCCTGCATAAATATAATTTTTACAAATCATACAAAAAATGTAATCAGGATATTTATCTTTACGGGTGAAGAGAGTAAAATATATATATACGCAACTATCGGGACAGCAAAATGGAGGGTACCATATGCCAGAGAAAAACGAATTATTTGATGCCGCAGTGAATCGTTTTGTCAGAGATATCGGTTACGGGGATGCCATCATGCATCTGGCAGACAGGGGATATACCCTGAGCCGGATCAGGACAAAAACAAGAACAAAGCTGCCTGATGAATATATCTGTAAAAAGATCATGGATTCCTATATGAAATACGACAAGATGCTGCTCACCGAACCGGGAAGTGCCAGGAGGGAAAAGATAACCATGGTCAGGGACAGCAGCATATTCGGAAGGCCCAGCTTCCGTCAGGTGACGGAGATCGTGGAAGAGCCGGTGATCAACCTTACCCACCGGCAGTGGTCGAAAGAGGAACTGCCCGGGATGCTGAAGACTCTGGAGAAGAAGAGATATCAGCAGAAAGCCCGGACATATGCCAGCTTTTTGATCACACCGGGGAAATTGTCCCGCTGGGAGCTTATCCTGGCAGACGGACACATAGATTACCTTCGAGCTTTTCTGTACATGAAAAGGGAAGTATTTCTGGTGGTTGATGACAGGGTGATGGCCATTCTGGAGGATCTGCTGAACCGGGATGCCTATGACGGGACCATCTATGTTCTGTCTGAAAGGGAAAAATGGACATTCTGATATTAGTCCTTGGAGGAAGGGAAGATGAAATGGAAACTGACAACCCTCATTGAGAACCACGGGGATGAAGAAGGTTTACTGGCCTTTGAACACGGTCTTTCCGTCCTGGTCGAGGGAGGCGGTGTCCGCATGCTGATGGATACCGGCCAGAGTGGTGCCTTTTATGACAACGCGGTTAAGATGGGTATCTCTCTTGAAGGTCTGGATGCAGTGCTTTTAAGCCATGCCCATTATGACCATACGGGGGGCTTGCTGCGGCTGATCAAGGAGACAGGAATCCCGGAAAAAGTGGTGGTGGGAAAGCATTTTTTCCGGAAATGCTACCACAGACTGCCGGACGGGAGGATGAAGTATATCGGTACAAAGTTCGATTCCCGGATGCTTAAGGATCTGGGGGTTCCCGTGGAAGAGATTGAAGGAGATACACTGGAGATTGCCCCCGGAGCGACCATCCACCGGAATTTTGTCCGGACCGTTCCCTATGAGGAAGACAACCCTGCCTTTTTCTTCCAGGAGGAAGAAGTTTCCTGCGGGCCCCACGGAAGGTGCATGGACAGCATGAATTACTATCCGGACAGCTTCGGGGATGAGATTGCTCTTGCCCTGGATGTGAAGGGCGGACTGTTTGTGATCGTGGGCTGTTCCCATCCGGGTGTGGTGAATATCCTCACCACCATTTCCCGGCGAAGCGGAAAGAGGATATACGGAGTCATGGGAGGCACCCACCTGATGGATGCGGACCGGGAGAGGACCCTGCTTACGGTGGGGGATTTTAAGAAGCTGGGCATGGAAACCATAGGGGTTTCCCACTGTACCGGAGATGAAAATACCACCATCCTACGGGAGAGTTTCGGGGAGGCTTTCTTCAATAACCATACCGGACATACCCTGGAATTAGAATAAAAACCTGAAGAATGAAAAAGGCGCTGCCTCTGTTTGCTTTCCGTCTGATGTTAACCGACGGGAAGCCCGGGACAGCGCCTTTATATTTAAGTTCAATTCAGGAGGTTACCAGTCTGATGGCTCCTGCAGGGCAGGCCAGTAGGCAGGAAGGCTCCAGACCCTGATCCAGCCTTGCGGCGCAGAGACTGCATTTCTGCATAACTACCTTTCCACTTTCGGATTCCCCGAACCGGGGAGCCTGGAAAGGACAGGCATAATAGCAGAGCCTGCAGCCGGTGCAGTGGTCTTCCCTGACCAGCACTATGCCGTCTTCCCTCTTAAAGATGGCCTTCGTCTGACAGACCTTTATGCAGGCGGGATCCTGGCAGTGGCGGCAGCGGTCAAAATGAAAATGCAGCTTCTGGCCTGTCCGTCCGGTTTTTTCTGTCTGCCGCATAATGAGGAAACGAATCCCACCGGGCAGCTGATACTCCATTTTACAGGCAATCTCACATGCACAGCAGCCCATACAGCGTTCACCGTCAAATCTCAGCTCTTTTCTCATGATCTGTCCCCCTCCTTCATTTTCTCCACTTCCACCAACGTGTTGAAATATCCGGTGGTATTCCCGTCATAAAGACCTTCATACTCCCACATGATCCCCTTCTCTTTCAGGGTATCCCTGGGACCGCCCTGGCTTAAGGAGGTGAGCACATTCACATTGCCGCCCAGCTTGACCCACATACCGCTGTTCATTTCCACCACTCCGGGCTTAGTGATGATACTCACTTTTACAAGGATATTCTTCAGCTCTCCCCGGTCATTGAAGATCCTGACCAGGTCCCCGTCACGGATCCCACGCTTCCGGGCATCCTCCTCGTTGATATGGATCTTTGCCGGACCTTCGATCTCCTGGATCCAGGGAAGATTGTAATACTGAGAGTGGCAGCGGAAAGAGGGATGCTGAGAGACCAGACAGAGAGGGTATTTCTCTGCCAGTTCCGGTGTCGCCCGGATGCTCTCTTCCGGTTCCACAAAGTGGGGCAGGGGATAATAATCTCCCGTGAACTTCTGCCCCCTTTCTTCCATGACTGAGGAAAAGAACTCAAACTTGCCTGAGGGGGTATTGAATTTCCCGTCCCGATAGGGGATGGAAGGAGACCATTTCTCATCCACCAGCGCGGGTCCTCTCGGAGAGGTGGCCGCATCCACATCGGTGTTCATCCCCACCAGCATACGGATGTAATCCAGACCGGTCCTCTCCCGGGGGAAATACTTCCCATATCCCAGGCGGCGACCCAGTTCCTCAAAGATCTCCACATCCGGCACGCACTCCCAGGGAGGCTGGCAGACCGGTACCAGGATCTGGTTATAATGATGCCAGTAGGAGGTGTGGAGACCGTATTGCTCCAGGAAGTGGCAGGCCGGCAGGACCAGATCGGCCCAGTCCGTATCATCTGTCATAAACTGTTCGATCACCACAAACATATCCAGCTGCCGGACGGCTTCCAGGGTCCGGCTCACATAGGGCTGCTGGGAGACCAGGCCGCCCCGCCAGGAGATGATTCCCTTGATAGGCGGGTCTGCATTGAGTATGGCGGTGGCAACAGCGGAAATGTTTACCATACGGGTTTTCTTAATGTCGGCTCCTTCCGGGACCGTGACATTCGCTGACTGCATAAAGCCTTCAAAACCCGGGAATCCCAGATTGTTCATGAACTCGTAGGTTCCGTATTCTTTTCCGATGTGGCCGCAGACTGCCGCCAGGCAGGCCAGGGCCCGCTGGACCTGGTGGCCGTTGCTGTAGCGCTGCTGGCCACAGCCGCAGGACATATGGGATCTGGAGCCGGCATAGAGCCTGGCTGCCTCGATCAGCTGGTCTTTTGGTATTGTTGTGATTTCCTCGGTGTATTCCGGAGTCCAGGGCTCCACCAGTTCTTTAAGACCTTCAAATCCCACGGTGTGTTTTTTTATATACTCTTTGTCATGGAGATTATTTTTAATGATCCAGCGGATCATTCCCAGAGCCATGGCCCCGTCTGTTCCCGGCCGGGGACGGAGATGGATATGGGCTTTTGACGCCACGCCGGTGACACAGGGATCCACCACGATCAGTCTGGCTCCCCGGTCCATAGCCTGATAGAGGTAGGGATAGACATGGGGATGGGTGGCGGTGGGATTCAGCCCCACCATCATGATCACTTCCGCCTTTTCTGCCCAGATCTCCGGGGACATGGTATTCTGGCTGCCCACGCTGCACTGGGACCCGGAGATCCCGGAGAGGACACAGAAACTGCCCACCAGCTTAGTGGCACCCATAAGGTTCCATAATCTGCTGCTCACCGTCTTGGCCATGTATTCCCTGTTGCCGGAATAGCCGTACTCCATGATGGCTTCGCTGCCGTAATCATCAATGATCCGGCGGATCTTCCCGGTCATATAGTCCATGGCCTCCTCCCAGGATATCCGCTTAAACTGACCCTGTCCCCGGGCTCCCACACGCAGCATGGGATATTTTACCCTGTCGGAGCTGTTGATCTTCTGTACATTGGCCATGGCTTTAAGACAGAGGGTTCCTTTTGTGATGGGATGGTCGGGATCTCCCTCAATCTTGATTACTTTTTCATCCTTCACATAGACCAGAAGACCGCAGGTATCATAACAGTTATGGGGACAGGCAGTCTTTACCACCCGGTCCGCAATGACCGTCTTCCCGTTCAGGGTTACCGGTACATTTCTGGCCAGGGCGTATTTGTCCAGGTCTTCCCGCCTTCTCCAGCTGACGGGGTTTTTCTTATCGTCGTACATCTTATCTCTCCCTATTCTGAATATTGGTTTTCAGGATATTGCCGAATGAAAAAGGCCTTGCCCGGATGGGCAAAGCCTTTTTTGTCCGCTGTCGGGTGTGCGTTCTTGAAAAAAGATCAGGTTACCGGCAGAGGGATATCAGGAGATCAGTTCCATACCCCACTCCGGCCTGGCCGTGATGATGCGGCCCACACCGATCATGTCTGCCTTTTGCTGCTGAAGCAGTGTCTCGGCATCCTCCACGGTTTTTACGCCGCCTGTCAGGAGGACCGGTACAGATACTTCTTTCCTGACCGCTTCGGATATGTCCCCGAAGTAACCGGGATAGCTATGGCC
>CACZOS010000409.1 GCA_902782815.1 uncultured Lachnospiraceae bacterium
AAAGGAAAGGATATAAATATATCTCTTTTTCATCATAAACTCCAATTCGCTCATTCCGGCATCCGGGCTGCCGGGGCCCGGCTCCTAGGAGAGCCCTTGGGAGATCCGGTACTTCCGGATCCGTCTGTCAAGGATCCTTAAGCATCTCAGGATACCGATCCTTTTTTTTATCATAAATGCCACGGAGCCGTGTTTCATCTCCGTCACATTGTTTTCGTGTCTTCTGTATCGGATCAGACATTCTTTCAGGATACCGGTTCCGCCCAGTTTTTCCCCTGCGGTGCCGATCCAGTAATCATGCATGTACATTTCTTCCGGTATAGGGAGAACGACCTCCCTGATCCGGCTGCGGAAAGCCATACAGCATCCCACATAACTGTTTTTCAGCAGATTCTTCAGGATTCCGGTCCCTGTCTGCCGGTAATCAAACATGGTGGCTCCGCACTGTACCTGATCATTTTCATCGATCAGCTCCGCATTGTGGAGAACCACATCCTTCCCGGGGTCCTCGAAGGCTTTCATCACCTTTTCTACCTTATCTTCCCTCCAGATATCATCCTGGTCGGAAAGAAATATGATTTCCCCCCTGCAGGCACGGATGGCGTGTTCAAAATTCCTGACTACTCCCCGGGCCGGTCCGCGGATCAGACGGATCCTGGAATCCCTCTCCTCCAGGTGGCGCAGAAGTCCTTCCGACCCGTCGGAGTCGCTGTCCACGGACAGGACGACCTCATCCTCCGGCCCCAGCTGGCTCAGGATGGAAGCAAGCTGCTTTTCTATATACCGTTTTCCGTTGTAGTAGGCCAAAGCTACTGAAATCATCACAGATCCCTCCGGGATGCCTCACAGGATAATGTCTTCCTCTTCCTTCTTTTTCCGGGCTGCCAGTATCCTCTCCTTCTCCTCGGGAGTAAGATTTTCATCCTCCAGGATCTTCTGATAGTCCCGGGTACTCCTGGTCAGATTGTTGCCCAGAAAGATTTTTGCCACCTGGTCATCCAGTTTTCCGATCACTACACCCATAATATCCTCCTCTTTCTTCAGGCTCCGCTCTCATTTCCGTTCCGGGAAGCCGTACCCGCCAGATAATTGATAAACTGCTGGGCAGTCCTACCGGATATTCCTCCATGGGATAATTCCCATTTGTTGGCCTCGGAGTAAAGTTCCTCTTCCGTCATGGTAATCTCCGGGTATTTTCGCGCCAGATGCTTCACGATGGCAAAGAATTCCTTCTGTGAAGGCCGTGAGAAATTGATGGTCACGCCGAACCGGGCAGCCAGGGACAATTTCTCGGACATGGTATCGGACCGATGGAGGTCTTCATCCCGGTCAGAACGGTCGGACCAGGATTCTCTGATCAGGTGACGGCGGTTGGATGTGGCATAGATCAGGATATTGTCCGGCTTAGTCTCCATACCGCCCTCGATCACTGCCTTCAGAAATTTATATTCCGTCTCAAAGTCCTCGAAGGACAGGTCATCCATGTATATAATAAACCGATAATTCCGGTTCTTCACCTGGCTGATCAGGGTGGAAAGATCCTTGTACTGATGCTTGTAGATCTCGATCATGCGAAGACCCCGGTCATAATACTGGTTGAGGATAGCCTTGATGCTGGTGGATTTACCGGTGCCTGCGTCACCGTAAAGAAGGCAGTTGTTGCAGGGTTTTCCCTGAACAAAGGCTTCCGTGTTGTCGACCAGCTTCTTCTTCTCGATCTCATAACCCACCAGGTCATCGAGCACCACCTTCTCCAGGTTATTGATGGGAGTAAAATGCAGTATGCCTTCCCGGCTGACAAAGCGAAAAGCCTTATTAAGACCAAACATTCCCACACCGTAATCCCGGTAGAATCCCACCACCGCGTCAAAGAAAGCGTCCACATCCTCCACTGCCGCCAGCTTATCCGACAAGGCCCGGACTTTTTCGCTCACATTCCGGTTATACATACGTTCCTGTTTGGGTATGGACCGGTACTGAAGAAGAGTGGAGAAGCAATCGATGTCCAGTGCTTCCTCCATAGGCCGGAAATCAAAATCAAACAGCCGCATGAAAACCCCGAAATCATTCATGGCAAAATGATTGACTGTCCCTTCGTTCTTCCCCACCTTCTCGCTGGTAAGGCTGAAAGAATTCTCATTGGTGATCAGGACAAAAGTCAGATAATCATGCCAGAGATTCCGGTTAAAACCATAGGTGGTCCCCAGATCCAGGATTGCCTTCACCTGGCAGTAGATCCTGGCCACCAGGTCCTCCCTCCGGTAACTGCCGCTGTCAAATTCTTCATATATGGAGGATAATTGTCTTAAAATGCTGTCCTCCCCCAGATTGCGGTAAAGGATCAGCCTCGATACTTCGTGAAACATATTTCTATTCCTTACGTGAATCTACTTATTTATGCCGATCAAAGGTTGACTGTATGGCCTATCTGGAGGAATCCGGATCCTGTCCGGCGGATTTCCCGCTTTTTGCCACTTCCATCATCTGCTCCTCGTTCATCCCGAGACTGCTGATCTCCGAGGCAAATTGTTTTTTCATGGCTGCCAGTTTGTCGTTTACCTGCTCTCTTGCCTTATCCGTATCTTCCGTGTCGAATTCGGTGTAGCCTTTCCATTCCGCAGCTGCGGGTTTACCCTGGGCCCGAAGGATCGCCTTGCTCTTTTCAGAGAACAGTTCCAGTCCGGGAAAAGCATATTTAGGCTTGTCATCATCATGGACAAGACCCTTTCTCATATCTTCCAGTTTTACAAGACCCGGGTAGGCATGTTTGGGACGATAATCCGGCATGTTAAATACTTCAAAGCAATTCAGGATATCCACCCGGGACATGTCTTCGGGAATCCCTTTTTTGAGATAGGAGGGGAAGTGCTCTTTATAGAACTCATAGATTACCTGCCTCACTTCCCGCCGGGATAGTTCTGCCGGAAGCTCCTCGTCATTGACGAAGAAAAAATAACGGTCAACCATAGGCAGGATCCTCTCCTGGGCAGTGATGGATGTGATCTCCGGTACGGAATCATAAGCCACCTCCAGCCGGCGGTTGGTCTTGTTTCCGTCTTTTGTCTCCGTGACCCCCTCCATCTTGTGCCTGTCCATCTCAAAAAACAAACTTTTAAATAATGAAAATTCAAACATAATAGAGCCTTTCTATACAGATAATCTTCCATATCCGGTCCGGGGATTGTCTGCTGCAACGGCCGTCAGCGTGCCATAAAGTTCAGGAGCAATGTAATAATGATATAGATCCATACGATTATGACTATGATACCCTTTAGCCCTGCCTGCGGTTTTCTTCCGGTGGAGGGCATTTTGCCCCGGGGTACCCTGCCGGACGTTTTTCCTCTTCCCCTGACCACCCGGCCGTTATCCAGGTGGGTATGGCTCCCTTCCAGGTCTTTTCCGCTTACCACCCGGCCATCATCAAGATGGGTATGGCTGCCATCCAGCTCCCTGTGGAGGAGAACATCCCTCAGACGGTCCCCCGAATGCTTTTCATCGTAATCCACCTCACGAAGTATGTTCTCATAACTGTTATCTTCGTAATTATAGTTTTTGATCCAGCTTTCATCTTCCTGCCAGGCTCTGGCAGGCCGGTTATAGAAACAGCATTTAGGGCATACTCCTTCTCTTTTTTCGTAATCAAAAACTGTACCGCATCTTTTGCATACTGCCAACGTATCCACCTCCCATCCCAGGTAATGGCTGCCGGATCATTCTCCCGGACTGTTGGAAAGCACCTTTCCGGTATTCCAGAGATAGGCGACTTTCTCCGCTGCCGACAGCCGGTCTTCCTCAGATTTAAAATCCATGGTCACCGTATAGCCGCCGCAGTCCAGGCAGGTCACATAATACCCGCAACCACATTCTTCTTCCAGCAGGGGAGCCCCTCCGCATAAGGGACAGTCCTGTAATTCAATCATCTCATGTATATCCATTGTTTACCTCACTTAAACATTTTCAGCCATGGCTTTTACGGCCCAGCTGCTGTCAGCGGCCAGAGCCCTTCCCACGGAGATCAGGTCCGCCTTGTCTCCGGCCAGCAGCATCTCCGCATCCCGGCGGGTCTTGACTCCCCCTGCCAGGATGACCGGTATGGAAACCTCTCTTTTAACAGCGGAGGACAGGTCGCTGAAATATCCTGCTTCGGTCCGCTCGTCATAATGGGTCAGCATCTTTTGGGAGACACTGCCCCGGTCCGACTTGTCCAGACACAGGGGAGCCATCACCAGACGGTTGGACAGTTCGGTCTTTCCCAGCATTATTTTCTTCTCGAGCATATCTGATCACTCCTCGTTTTCCTCATTCAATGAACTCTATGACCTCCACATTTTCCTGCCTCTTAATATATCATGAAAAGGGGCAAAGTTGAAGACTCAATCCCTCACAAATCCCCGGTAACGGTTGACGCAGGCATAAATCTCCTGGGGACGGACCCTGGCAAGACCGCCCGGCCGGTTTCCTCTTCCTGCCGGATCACCCGGCCCCTTTTCCTCAAAATATGCACACAGGGAATCAAGCAGCTTTCCGATCTCCTGACCGGGGTTTTTCTCCAGCCTATCCACTACATATGCCATGATGTATGACAAGGAGGATGTCTGCTCCACATCCACGATCTGTTCAACATATTTAAGATCCACCGTCTCCCTGCCGATGGAAAAGCTGTCCTTCCCGAAAACTTTCCGTTTGATCTGATCATGCTTTCTCTCCGGTCTTTTTACCTTCAGAGTCCGGTGGCTCTGGGTCCAAAGGACTGTCTCATCCGATGTCCCGGCAGATTTCCCGCAGATCAGCCGTACCTTGTTCGTGATATCAAAAGTCCGGTAAGTATCCATCTGCAGGATATGGTCGGCGATGGAAAAATATGCCCCGGAGCTGCCCGCCACCAGTACCACCGATACTCCCTTCTCCCTGAAGAGCCTTTCTGCCTGGTCGATGAAGGGGGTTATGGGTTCTTTATCCCGGGCGATCACCGACTGCATCAGGGCATCCCTGACCATAAAATTGGTGGCGGAAGTATCCTCATCGATCAGGAGGACACCGGCACCGGAATCCACAGCCTCCACCACATTTGCCGCCTGGGAGGTGGACCCTGAAGCATCCTCCGTGGAGAAATCCACGGTATCCTTCCCGTTGGGCAGATGGTTGATAAAGGGAGAAATGTTCACATGGGAAATGGCTCTTCCATCCTCGGCACGGATCTTCATCGCCGTGGAATCCGTGATGACCAGTTCCCTGCCGTCCCCGGCGATATGGTCATATACTCCCCGCTCCAGGGCTTTTAAAAGGGTGGATTTTCCATGGTAGCCACCCCCGACGATCAGAGTGATTCCCCTGGGGACAGCCATCCCTTTCACCTCACCCCGGTGGGGAAGGTCCAGAATCACTTCCAGAGATTGCGGACTGGTAAAGGGCACAGCCCCCTTCATGGGTTTATCCGACACCCCGCTTTCCCGGGGGAGGACAGACCCGTTGGCGATGAAGGCCACCAGGTCTCTTTTTTTCAGTTCCCGGCGGATAAAGTCCTGATCTTCCGCCAGGTCCGCCGCAGCCTTCAGTTTACCTGCATCAAGATTCCGGTAATAAAGTGCTTTTTTCACACAGTCCGGCAGGAAACTGAAAAGGATCTTATCCAGCTCCCGGGCATTGATCCTCCTGCCGTTGGCCGGAAATCCCACCTCAAATTTCACAACCAGTCTCTTCTCATCCAGCTGCAGGGCTGTCCGTTCCAGGACCTGCTGACCGGGCCGGGTCATACTGAGAAGCCCGCTTTTTCCCGACCCTTTTGCCTGGAACATGTAGCCCGCCAGAGTTTTGCCGAAGGCCCGGATCAGCTGGTCCTGAAGTGCGATCCGTTTATACTTCCGGTCAAAAAGGTCCGGGGGAAATCCTGCTCTTTCCATGGGAACTTCCACGCTGACTTTGGAAGGGGCGGCAAAAGGATCCCCCTGTACATGATCGATGTGAAGGATATAGCCGGGAAAACGGTAAGATCCCTTCAGGTCTTTGTAGGCGGGATAGCTCCGGTTATCTATTTCTTTAAGTCTGTCTCTTAACTGTCTGTCGGTATTCATTCTCTCCACCTTTCGGATATATGGTTTTCACTCCGGTTTCATTTGCATAAAAGGGGCCGTTTCCAGGAAAAAGCTGCTGACTTCCTCGGGGGAAAAAGTCTCATTGCCCATCCACCAGCGGATGGTCTCGGCGAAATCACAGACCAGGTGATTGAGCAGGTAATCCCTCGGAATATGCTCCTTTTCCTGCCCCAGTTCCCCGTCAAATACCCCGGTCAGGTAATCCTTGAAATATTTCATGAACATCTCTCCGCTCTCGCAGGAAAGGATCCTCTTTATATAACGGCTGTTGTCCCGCAGATGATAGAGCATGTGGGTAATCTCCTCCTTCAGCCCTCTGCTGCCTGTGGAAAAATCGTGGGTTTTCTCCCGGGTCAGATCATCCGAAAAGACATGGTCAAAGATCTCGGTACACAGGGCCTTGAGCAGCTCATCCTTGGTCTCGAAATGCGCATAGAAGGTACTGCGCCCGATATCCGCCTCCTCGATGATCTCCTGTACGGTTATATTGGAGTAGGTTTTGGTCTCCAGCAGATGAGTAAAGGCATCGTAAACAGCCTGTCTTGTTTTTTTCTTTCTTCTGTCCATATCGAACCTCCCGGACATTTTCCCTGAAATGTTCAGTAATGAACGTTTCCGGGCTGCTGTTTCTTGTGTTTTCCATTTTCGGACACTAAAATCATAATCGAACAGTTTGTTTGTTTTCATACAAAATATACATTTATATCGGTTGTCCTGTCAAGCAACAATACGAAGAGGTGAATCCAAATGATTAAGAAAATCAACGATATTCTGGCCGGCTGGCCTATGACCCTGATCAGCGGAGTCTTTCTGCTGGCATCCTTCATCCTGCCCAGAATCGGTTATCCGGCAGGGGAGAAACTTGCCTGGGTCTGTGTGGTCATCTGCGGTCTGCCCCTCCTTTATCTGGCTGTCTGGCGTATCATCTATAATAAAGGAATCAGCAAGATCTCCTCTGCCCTGCTCATCTCCATGGCCATGATAGCTGCCCTTCTGATCGGAGATCTCTTTGCCGCCGGTGAAGTGGCCTTCATCATGGAGATCGGCGCCCTGCTGGAAGATATGACCACAGACCGGGCAAAGAAGGGCCTGAAAAACCTGATCTCCCTGGTTCCGGAGACCGGACGGGTGCTGAGAGAAGGCCGGGAGATCATAGTTCCGGCGGAAGAGATCAAAAAAGACGACCTGGTCCGCATCCTTCCCGGGGAAACCATCCCGGTGGACGGGATCATCACTGTGGGCGAAAGCTCCGTGGACCAGTCTGTCATGACCGGGGAAAGCCTGCCGGTGGATAAAACGGTGGATGACCCTGTATACAGCGGAACCATCAACTGCTTCGGATCCATCGATATCCGGGCAACCCGTGTCGGGGAAGACAGTTCCCTTAAAAAGCTGATCCGCATGGTGGAGGAGGCGGAAAAGAACCAGGCTCCCACCCAGAGGATAGCGGATAAATGGGCAAGCTGGCTGGTTCCCGTTGCCCTTCTGATCGCCATCGCAGCATATCTGGTAACAGGTGATATCGTCAGAGCCGTCACCGTGATGGTGGTATTCTGTCCCTGTGCCCTGGTCCTGGCCACTCCCACAGCCATCATGGCTGCCATCGGCCAGGCCACAAAGCAAGGGGTCATCATCAAATCCGGAGAAGCTCTGGAAAAGATGGGAAAGGTTGACACCATCGCATTCGACAAAACAGGCACCCTGACCCGGGGCTGTCTGGAAGTCAGTGACATCCTTCCTTTGACCTCCATGACCGAAGATGAACTGCTCGTCCTGGCTGCTTCCGCAGAAAGCCGCAGTGAACATCCCCTGGCCAAAGCCATCACCGGGCACGCCCGGGCAAAGGGGCTCCCTCTTGAGGAGACCGGGGATTTTGAAATGACAGCAGGCAAAGGGATTTCCGCCCGGATCCGGGGCAAGATCTGGCTGATGGGCAATGAAAAATACCTCTCTGACCATGGAATCAGCCTCAATGATTCCGCCCGGACTGTCCTGGACCGGCTCCGGTCCCAGGGAAAAGCATCCGTGCTGGTTTCCGACGGGAAAGAGATACAAGGTATCCTTGCTCTTTCCGACCTGATCCGGCCGGAATCTGCCGACATGATCAAAAAGCTTAAGGAAATGAAAGCCCGGCCGGTCCTTCTCACCGGGGATAACCGTAAGGCTGCGCTCTATCTCGCCGAACAGGTGGGAATCCGGGAAGTCCGGGCAGAC
>CACZOS010000410.1 GCA_902782815.1 uncultured Lachnospiraceae bacterium
AAAAGCTGCAGAACTTTATCAGAGAGCCCTTGATTACGGGTATGAACCAACTGAGGAAGAGAAGCCCAGGGTAGAAGAAGTACTGGGTAGCACAACCCTTACAAACCCATGAGAAGGAATGACAACAGAGGAACTGCCAGATGCTTCCGGCCGTTCGATCCGAAAAATCTTCACAATCCGGGTTAGTTGGTCCAGAAGAAGCATGTAAAGAATGGAACAGATGGTTAAAGCAACTCTGTAAAAAAGTACTATGGACCATTAGTCTTCTTGTGATTTGCTGTATCACGATTATCTGGACTGTTTGCAATTTTGCCGGGGTTACGCCTGATCAGATTGAGACATATTTTGGCAGACTTGCCTGTGATATCTCAGGCTCTCTCTATCTCTATAGTTTCAATCCGCAGGACATTCCAGGAAAGAGGAGCGAGCCTGGCGCAAAGCAGACCGTCCTCTCTGCGCCGTTCAAAGATTCAAAATGGGTGAAGGTTTTGAGATTGTCGACCACCTGTTCGTGACTCGACCTGCCTGAGAGCAGGGAAAAGAATTTCAAATACTATCAGTTAAACACATCTGTATTAGAGGGGATCATGCTGTGGATTCCGGAACTTAAAGGAGGCAGGTCTGATGTTGAAAGCAAATAAAAAAGCTCAATTGGCAGGTTATGTGCTGTTTTTAGCGGTGATACTTATTCCGGTATTCGGTATATCCGTCTGCGCTTCCTGGCAGCAGGAACTGACGGCGCAGCAGGAAATCCATGTTGCTGTGAGCGGAAGTGACGAATCAGGCAGCGGGACAGTGGATGCTCCGTATGCAACGGTTTCTGCCGCAGCTGAAGCAGCGCCTGCTTCTGTCATCATTATCCATGAGGGGGATTACGGTCCGGTTCAACTCGGACCGGAGTGCTCAGGCGATGAAAAAGCTCCTACGGTCATTCGTCCGGCAGAAGGTGAGAAAGTAGTAATCCATGCGGAAGATGGAACGGGTATATCTCTTGAAAACGTCAGTCATATCTTGGTCGAGAGCCTGGAAATTGAGGGGGGCACGCACGGAATATACTATCAAAGCACCGGGGATGCCAAACAACCACTGACAGATATCTGCTTCAGGGACTGTACGGTCCATGGCGTGCGGGGAACACATGGCATCTGTGCATATGCACGTAATGATATCATACCTGTTCAGAATTTCACGATAGAAGGCTGCGAAGTATATGACTGCGAATGCGGTTCCAGCGAATCACTGGTTCTGAATGGAAATATCGACGGATTCACCATTGAAGGCAACATAGTTCATGATAATAATAACATTGGAATCGATATGATCGGGTTTGAAGGAACTGCGAAACATCCGGACGAAGACGGTGATCAAAACCCATTTGAAGCGGATATGGTCCGAAATGGCGTCTGCAGGGGCAATATTGTTTACAATATCAGTACGGAAGGGAACCAGGAGTACTTTGAAGACGGAGAGTATGACCTGTGTGCTGACGGCATCTATGTTGATGGCGGCCAGAATATAGAAATATACAACAATTTTGTTTTCAATTGTGACATCGGTCTGGAAGTCGCGACAGAGCATAGCCCGGATGAGAATGAACTGTTCCGGGTATCGGGAATCCATGTGCATGACAATGTGATTGCTGACTGTACAGGATGGACAGGTCTCTGTTTTGGAGGCTATGACAAAGATCTTGGGTTTACGGATGAATGTGTGTTTGAGCATAATACGCTTGTAGATAATGCTGTGCAAATCGGCGTTCAGCGAAGCAGGAACAACCGGATCAGCGCGAACCTTATCGTTGGGGGAGAAACCGCTGTTGAATTCAGCGAGGACTGCAGAGAAGAGGATATGATTAATGATATCAGCGGAAACGCTTTTTGCGAGATCGAAGATGAAGAAAGCTGGACTGCCGGGTATGGTGCAATGTACCGGGACAGAACGGAAATTACAGATGGTTTCCATTCGCTGATTGATGATGTCGGGTCAAACTTTGTGCCTGACAGGAAGCAGATGGAACTGTATAATACACAGAAAGCGAAGTACTGTGCGTAGTTGCGGTACTGTACTCCCTGGTAAAGGGACTTTTTCAGGATTGTCTGCGGCGGCATTTGATAATCAAAACGGTGGTGAAAGTAAATGAAGATTGCATGGTTCTGCATACCGGCTTATGGGCATACTAATCCGACACTCAGGGTTGTAAAGGAACTGACTGATGCAGGTCATCGGGTCTATTATTTTTCCTTCGAGATGTTTCGGGAACAGATTGAGCAGGCCGGAGCTGATTTTATCCCCTGTGATGGATATGACTTCGAGATGGAGGACAAAGAGAATGCTGACCGGGTCGGGAAGGACAAGGTGTTCGCGACGGAACTGCTCGTGTCTTCCACGCTTGCCCTTGACGAAATGACAACGGAAAAGATCGGGAAGATAAAACCGGATGTGATTGTTTCCGATTCTGTCGCTTTCTGGGGCAAGCTGGTAGCGATGAAGCATGGGATACCTTATGTTTCATCCACGACGACCTTTGCCTTTAACAGGTATTCGGCAAAGTATATGAAAGAAACTCCATGGGATATAGCAAAAATGCTTCTTGCCATGCCTCGGATCAATAAGCAGATAAAACGTCTGCGGGATAAGGGTTACCCTGTCAAAGGGCTGCTTGAAATAGTTCAGAATGATAACGAAACAAATACTATTGTGTATACGTCAAAATACTTCCAGCCGTGCTCAGAGACGTTTTCCGAACGGTACCATTTCATTGGCCCTTCCATCAGGCCTGTTACAGATTCTGTTCAAAAGACCGCGGAGAAAACCATATACATCTCCATGGGGACTGTTAATCAGGATAAGGAATTCTATCGCAACTGTGTTCTTGCATTAGGGAAGACAGACTGGCAGGTCATCATTTCAATGGGAACCAATTCGGAGCATTATGATCATCTGCCGGATAATATACAGATCCATGAATCAGTGGATCAGATGGCGGTGCTGTCGATTGCCGATGCATTCATTACGCATTGCGGCATGAACTCGGCTTCTGAGGGGCTTTATTTTCAGGTCCCCCTGGTGCTGTTTCCGCAGACGCCTGAGCAAGGCGCGGTGGCAAAGAGAGTAGAGGAACTTGGTGCCGGGGTACTGCTGAATTCTATTTCTGAAGAAGATATTATGCAGGCGGTAAGGAAGATTCTGCTCGATCCCGCCTATAAAGCCGGTGCGATAAAAGTTTCTGAAAGTTTCCGTGCCTGCGGCGGTCCAGGCGAAGCACGCGTGTTTTTGGAAGAAATCGGTTAATGGCGTCTGCCGCCTCCCATGCCGCCCATACCTTCACCGAAACCGCCCCTGCCCATCATCTGACTGGGGATGGAGTCTGCCTATTGTCTGTGGAAAACCCGAGACGAAAGAGTCCTTATGAATCAAGTATCTCATAAATTATTGTGCAGACAGCTGGATAGAATTTTCAGCTGTCTTTTCTTATTAATGGGATGAAATTTCATCTCTTTTTTTATACAATAAGGATAAATCTGCAGTGTTATCACTGGCGTGAAACGGGAGGTATTATGAAGGACGTTTTCCTCTATCTGATGATATATGCCGGCAGTGCACTGATGGCCTACAATATATACCGTTATATATGCTTTTCCAGAGATGTCCGGAAACACGGGAACTGGGATCAGGAACAAAAGCTCTTTTATATCCCTATATGGCTCCTGATTATGTTTTTCATAGGATATCTGATTGTCGGGTTATTCGGAAAGCCGGACCTCGTCATGGCAGGCATCCTTTTTGGAGGGAGTATTTTCGTTTTTGTCATGCTTCTTCTCATACGCCGGACGTTTGACAGGATTCGGGAGAATGAGCAGCTTGAGGTGAGGCTTTCTGCCGCTGAAGAGGCCAGTAAAGCGAAAACTTTTTTCC
>CACZOS010000411.1 GCA_902782815.1 uncultured Lachnospiraceae bacterium
GCTGTCCCCGTGGGGGCCTCCCACCACAAACCTGCCTGTCGGATTGATAAAGTATTTTGTATTTTCGTTGATCATATCCTCAGGGAGTACAGGATCAAAGACATACTTCTTAATATCTTCATGGATCTGTTCCTGGGTGACATCGGGATCATGCTGGGTGGAAAGCACAACAGTATCGATGGCCACCGGCCGGTCATTCTCATCGTACTCCACTGTCACCTGGGTCTTTCCGTCGGGACGGAGGTAGGGAAGAGTCCCATCCTTCCGGACTCTGGTAAGCTGTGCCGCAAGTTTGTGTGCCATCCAGATGGGGTAAGGCATATACTCCTCGGTCTCGTTAACGGCGAAACCGAACATCATTCCCTGATCTCCGGCACCGATGGCTTCCAGCTGGCTGTCCGACATCCGGTGTTCTCTGGCTTCCAGAGCCTGATTTACTCCCTGGGCAATATCCGGTGACTGTTCATCCAGGGATACCAGAACCCCGCAGGTCTCCGCGTCAAAACCAAATTTCCCCCGGGTGTAGCCGATCTCCGCCACCGTGTCCCGGACGATCTTCTGTATATCCACATAAGCGCTGGTGGTAACCTCACCCATGACCAGGACAAGTCCGGTGGTCATGGCTGTCTCACAGGCCACACGGCTCATGGGATCTGCTTCCATCAGGGCATCAAGAATGGCATCGGACACCTGGTCACACATTTTATCCGGATGTCCTTCCGTCACTGATTCTGAGGTAAATAATCTTCTTTCCATCTTTTTATTCTCCGTCCTGCTGTCCGTTTTTTTCCTGATTTTTGCTATAGACAAACCGGTTGAGTTCTTCATCGGAATCCACCTTCTGGATCATTCCGCCCAACCCTCTGATCTTTTCTTCAAACCTCTCATATCCCCTTTGGATGTACTGGATCTGATTGATGGTAGTATATCCTTCGGCAGCCAGTCCGGCAATGACAAGAGCGGCTCCGGCCCGCAGGTCCGGCGCATCGATATCCGCTCCCACATATTTTTCCACACCGGTGATGATGGCGGTATTCCCGTCCAGGATCTTAAAATTACATCCCATCCTGCGAAGTTCTTCGACATAGCGGAAACGGTTCTCGAAAATACTCTCCACGATCATGCTGGTACCTGTGGAGAGCCCGAGGGTCACAGCCATCTGAGGCTGCATGTCCGTTGGAAAACCGGGGTAGGGAAGGGTCTTGATCTGTGTGTGTTTAAGGCGGTGATTTGCCCTCACCCTGATCGCGTCGTCGGACTCCGCCACCTCGGCGCCGATCTCATTCAGTTTGGCTGATATTGCCTCCATATGTTTGGGGATGATGTTTTTCACGATCACATCGCCGTGGGTAGCCGCTGCGGCCATCATAAACGTCCCCGCCTCAATCTGATCGGGAATGATGGAATATTCCGTATTATGAAAAGATTCCACACCCCGGATACGGATCACATCCGTTCCGGCTCCCCTGATATTGGCTCCCATACTGTTCAGAAAATTAGCTACGTCAACGATATGGGGTTCCTTGGCCACATTTTCGATGATGGTATTCCCTTTGGCCATAGAGGCTGCCATCATGATATTGATGGTGGCTCCTACGGAAACCACATCCAGATAAATGTGGCTGCCCCTGAGCTCCTCCGCTTCCGCGATGATCATTCCCTGTTCGATCACCACTCTGGCACCCAGGGCACGGAAACCTTTGATATGCTGGTCGATGGGTCTGGCCCCGATCTCACATCCGCCGGGCAGGACCACCCTGGCTCTTTTATATCTTCCCAAAAGCGCTCCGATCAGATAATACCCTGCCCTGATCTTCCGAATATACTCATTATCGACAGTCAGAAATTCCGGATTGATTCCTCTGCCGCTGATCTCCACCTCGTTGGGTCCTTTTCGGTTGACGTGCGCCCCGATCTCTTCAATAGCATGCAAAAGCACGTTGATATCACGCACATCAGGCATATTATCGATCGTACACAGGCCATCTGACATAACTGCCGCGGCAAGGATCCCAAGAGCCGCGTTCTTTGCCCCGCCGATCACAACTTCTCCCTGAAGCGGTCTCCCGCCCTTTATAATATATCGTTCCATCTTTCACCTCAAAGGATACGGACCTATCCCATATCCCTCCAAAAAGTCATCTGTTCACGGAATGTAATTTAATACACTCCCCCGGGACAGTCCCGGTCTGCCTGATCCGGCCGCAGAACAATGTGATTCTTCCATCCCCGGGACAGGTCCCGGGATACAGCCTGGCTGTAAGTCCGCGCCGAATCCTTCCAAACTATCTTATTATAGCAAAATACCGATCATTTGTAAATTAAGAATTCCTGTCAGGTTTTTTCCCCTGATTCCTTCTCTCTTTTTTCTTTTTATTTCCCGCGGCTTTCCTCTTCCGGACGGAATAGCCGAAACTGCCCAGACAACGGTCCAGAGAGAAGTAGGAGCCGTGGGAATAGACGATGGGACCGGCCTTTTCCAGACAGAAAGTCCCTTTCTCGTCCATATATCTTTCATCCACGGTAACATGGACCACATGGGCAATAAACATATGATGAGACCCCAGGGGGATCTCCTGAGCCACCTTGCATTCAATATTGACCGGGCTTTCCTCAATGAGGGGCGGGGCTACCCGGAAGGCTTTCTCCCTGTGGAATCCCGTCAGGTCGAA
>CACZOS010000412.1 GCA_902782815.1 uncultured Lachnospiraceae bacterium
CGCAGGCTTTTCAGACGCTGACCGGTTAATTCTCCCTGAATAACTGGATAGTTGTATGTTGTCATATAGCATACCTCCTTTGTTATATCAATGAAGTTAACTGTATGAGATCATTCCCCGGGCTGAGCCCTGCCGACACCCCTGTCGTCTCGGGAATGCATTGTACTAAGTTGTCTCGCGCACTGTTAGTGAAACGGGAAGAACAACATTCGCCGGTATCTGTCTGTTGTTATGATAATCAGCAAGCATCTGCAATGCCTGTTCTGCAATCTTCTGGATCGGCTGGTGGATCGTGGTAAGTGGAGGTGTTGTCCACATAGCGAAAGGCGTATCGTCGAAACCGATGATCTTCAGCTGGTCCGGAATGCGGATGTTCTTTCGGTAGCATGCCTGGATCAGCTTCGCTGCCAGTATATCGTCGCTGGTAAATATACCGTCTGTCTCGGGATACTTTTCCAGGAGACTGATCATGAAATCATCAGCATTTTTAAGCTGGTAGCCGTAAAGCTGTTTTTTGATGACCCGGTAAGAGATCCCGGCACTTTCGCAAGCGCAGACAAAGCCCTTCTCCCGGTCGATGGCCGGGATTTCATTTTCGGTAATACCATTGATATGAAGAAGATTCCTGCATCCTTGCTCAATGAGATGTTCTGCAGCAAGCCGGCCGCCCATCTCGTTATCGCAGGATATGCATGCATGGCCACCTTCCTTCTTTCTTTCGATGTTGATGATCGGAATCTCTCCCAAAGCTGTTTCCGAAAAATCAATATTACCGTTGCAGAGAATGATTCCGGAGACCTGATTACGCCGGCAAAGCTCAAGGAATTCGCTTTCTTTATCTGTGATACCCATGGAATTAAGCAGGTAGATCTTTTGCCCGTGTTTATGGGATTCTTTCTCCAGAAAACTGATCAGCGTTGAAAAATAAGGGTGCTCGATATGCGGTACGATCACACCGATGGTTGAGGTCGTTTTCTTCTGAAGGGATCTGGCCATTTCATTTGGCTGATAGTCAAGGCGCTCCATGGCTTCCTTCACTTTTTTCCTGGCAGAATCACTGATGTATCCCCGGTTATTGAGTACTCTTGAAACTGTACCGACTGCCAGCCCGGCTTCCCTTGCTACATCTTTAATTGTTGGCATTTTTAAACCCCCTTGATCCTATGATGCGGATTTATGTCTGAATCATAAGATTCCTGCCATCCAGTATGGCTTCGATCAGGTTGTCTCCCTGATAGGTGAGCTTCAAAGAAAAGAAAGGATGATCCTGAGCCAATAAGGACAGAAAGATCTTATCTCCTTCCCAGAGATAAAGCTTGTCCAGATCTTTCTTCCTGACCCAGACCAGCTCCCCTTCATCACAGGGAACCGGCTCTCCTTCAAATCCGTCAGCAGTGTATAAACACATATATTCGGTTGGCCATCGGTCCGATATAAAAGTTACCAGGCCCCGGAAAGACCAGGAAGTTAAGTGATAGCCTGTCTCTTCCCTGACCTCCCTGAGAAGACATTCCTCCGGACTTTCACCGGATTCAAAATGTCCTCCGACACCAATCCACTTATCTTTATTGATATCATTCTTTTTTGAGACACGATGCAGCATCAGATAACTGTCATCTTTCTCAATATAACATAAAGTTGTTAACGGTGATCTTATCATGATATTTACCTTAGGTCATGCTCTTTTGTAAACTGTGAACCTGCCCCCGCAGGCTGAGCAGCGGTAAGATTCCGGATGATCTGTCAGCTTACACCGTCTGAGCCGGTATATCGCCTGTCCGCAATTATTGCAGACGATCTTGTACCTGGCTTTGGCCATTCTCGCATCAGTAATACCGGATTTTTCTGCAGATTCCCTGTCAGCCCTTGACGTGATCGGGATCCCCAGATGACGTTCAACAATGCTTCCGTATGCATGAAATCTCGCACCATGACTCATACAGCCTGGCAATGTGTGGACCAGCTCATGGGCAAGAGTTGCCCGGATTTCCTTCTCATCCTTCATGGCATATGCCGAAAGGGATATGGTATATAAACCGGTGGTTCGATTGAGGCTGCAGCTGCCTAGATTACGGGTACTTCGGGTATATCTGATAGAGCGGTTGATCTTATCTGAAGGTACGGGCAGGCCGAGATCGAGATACTGCCGGATCAGGTCCTGCAATAATGATTCAGGTGTCACATATGACTGCTTTGCCATGTTTCTC
>CACZOS010000413.1 GCA_902782815.1 uncultured Lachnospiraceae bacterium
GAAGAATACTTCGGGGATTATCTTGCCGAGATCCCCGTATGGAAATATCTGGGCAGGACCATGATCATCGAGGGGGATTTTCCTGTCATTATGGGGATGCGGATAAGGAACCGGAAAAAAAGGCGGCAGTATATGACCAACCGTCCCCTCATCCACTTTACTCCTAACCGGGGCTGGTGCAATGATCCAAACGGCATGGTCTATCATGACGGCCTGTATCATCTGTATTTTCAGTATAATCCCTTTGATGTAAAGTGGGAGAATATGAGCTGGGGCCATGCCATCAGCAAGGATCTTCTCCACTGGGCCCAGCTGGATACCGTCATGTTTCCGGATCAGGACGGAAGCATGTTCAGCGGCTGCGGACTGATCAATGAAAAGGAACTTCTGGGTCTTACCGGGGATACCCTGCTTTTTTATTACACGGAGGCCGGAGGCCACACTGCCTGGAGCCAGGGGAAAGAGTTTACCCAGAAGATCGCCTACAGTACGGATATGGGAGAGACCTTTGTCAAAACAGACAATCCCTGCATCGATACGATTTACAGGGATAACCGGGATCCCAAAGTTTTCTGGCATGAGGAAAGCCGGGCATACATTATGGTTCTCTGGCTTAAAGGTAATGATTTCGGAATCTTCAGGTCCACTGACCTTGAGCACTGGGAGATGACACAGGAGATCTACCTGGAAGATGCATGGGAATGCCCGGACCTTTTCTGCCTGTCTTCTGAAGAAGGGGAGACCAGATGGTTTTTCTGGTGTGCGGACGGGTATTATTTCCCGGGAACCTTCGACGGATTTACCTTTACCAACGGAGGAGAGAGGCATAAGGCCTACATTTCCAAAATTCCCTATGCAGCCCAGACCTTTTCCGGTGTATCTGACCGGGTAATCTCCATACCCTGGCTGCGTCTGGATAACGACGGAAGACTCTTTACCGGGTCCTATGGTATACCCACGGAAATGTCCTGGTTTGAGAACCGTGGCCGTTCCTTCCTGATCCAGCGGCCGGTAAGGGAATTCTATGATCAGCTGGAGCCGGCAGACCCCAGGAGGATTTCAAGACAGGAGGGAAAGATCATCTATCGTAACCCGGATCATGACCGGGTTCTGGTCTGCTCCATATCCATTTCTCCGGATCACCATGATGCCTGTAACTGGGAGATTAACGGATCTGTGATCAGTTACAGTCCCCATTCGGGAATTATCCAGATTGACGGAGAAAAATATCAGGCCGGCCCGGGCTACCGTAGGATGGAGATGATCGTCGACGACCGGATTCTGGAGATCTTTTTCGATGAAGGGGTAAGCTTCGGTACATTTGCCCTGAAAGAAAAAAATATTTCTTTCTCCATGGAGGAAAAGATCAACGAATATATTGAATTGTATGAAATAAAATAGTCCGGCTGTATCCGGCTGAACCATTTATCATCGCATTGACATATTTAAAGCCCATCAGCGGGATCATTGCTTAAACATTCCGCCGATGGGCTTTTTAAAGTCTGTATGGATTTATTACGGGGCGGAGAGGGCAGTGATGAGCTTCACACTGTCTTCAGCATGATCGGTGTTGGAGATGATCACTCCGTACAGAGGTGCTTTTTCTTCCCCCTCTTCCAGATTCTGTTTTTCATTGTATTCCCTGCCGAAGGCGGTATCGGAAAGATCAACGGCGAAAAAGCCTTCCACTGCCTCAGATTTATCCAGACTTCCGTCGTCATTCTGCCGGAGTCCGGCGGTACTTTTTACCAGCTTTCCGTCCTGCTCAAGCGAGGAGGAAAGTCCGGGAGAAAGCAGGGTATCCAGCGGGGCACAGGCGTTGATGGCCAGGAGATAGGTGTACATGTCCGGCCCGCATACAGCCACATCCATACGCCTTGAAGAGATGGTGGTCATGACCTCGATCTCGTGGAGATAATAATACCGGTTATGGTAATCGAAGGGCTGGTCCTGATTTACCTCCACCTTACCCGGCTTACCGTCGGAACGGAGTTCTTTGATAAAAGGATCAAACCAGGCATCACAGTAGTCCTCATTGTTCAGGACCACACATACCCGGAGTCTGCAGGGTTTCTGGCCCTCCCAGAGAAGGTGGGCGAACAGAATGATGACGAAGAGAGAGAAGAGGGCCACAATGATCTTAAAACGATAGTAGTCCCAGACGAATCCGAGACGTTCCTTTCCCTTCAGTCTGCGGAAGGTATGGATATCCCTTTTTACTTCCTTTATAAAAATGGATTCCTTTTTCTTTTTATTCATCGGTCCGGTCCTCGCGCAGTATCTTATCTACTTCCTCGGGATCATAACCGTAAAAGGCAGCTTCGTCAAAATCGGCATAGGTCTGGTCAGGATGATCCGGACCGGGAGAAGAATCGTCATTTTCTTCCTGAAGATAAAAGGGCTTGGGCAGGTAGGGCTTGAAGATACCCGCGAAGATCATGGCACAGTACTGGGCCACGAGCGCGAACATGATAAAGACAAGTCCGGGAAGGATACGACAGAGCCACACACCAGCGGCAGCCACAAAGAGCATGGTCAGGGTGGAA
>CACZOS010000414.1 GCA_902782815.1 uncultured Lachnospiraceae bacterium
ATACTTCTGTATTGATCCTGGTGTTCGTTGTGCTTGGCGGAATCGGCAACATCTGGGGCGGAATCATAGCCGCTGCCCTCCTGACCGTTCTGCCCGAGGCTCTGAGGCAGTTCGCGGATTACCGTATGCTGACTTATGCCATCGTTCTGATCCTGGTCATGATCTGTACCTACAATCCCATGATCCGGACGAGAATCGGTATGGTATGGGATAAGATCAAGCCGAAAAGAAGGAAAAAAGATGAATCCATATCCGGAAAGGAGGAAGCGTAAATGGCTGATGAGAAATACACATATGACAATACGCTGGACGATGATATCTCCGATTCCGGACATGGATATGAGGATCCCCAGGAAATCTACTATGACGATAATGTAGGCGGAAGAGCAGTTTTTGTCGACGCCAAGGAGCAATGGTCCCCGGATGATCCCTATCTGGATAAAACCATTATTCCGGAAAGAGACCAGAAGAAGACTCCCGTTCTTGAAGTAAAGAATCTGGGTATAGACTTTGGCGGACTGACCGCCGTTGACAATTTCAACATGGCCCTCGGAAGAACTGAGATCGGCGGGCTGATCGGCCCCAACGGTGCCGGGAAAACCACCATCTTCAACATGTTGACCAAGGTGTACGAACCCACCAGGGGAGAAATATTCTTCAACAATAAAAGTACCAAGGGCATGAACACCGTGGACATGAACAAGGCGGGAATGGCCAGGACTTTCCAGAATATCCGGCTGTTTGACAAGCTGACCGTGGAAGAAAACATCAAGGTAGCCCTCCATCATTCCACCGATTATAACCTTTTAAACGGTGTTCTCCACACCCGCAAATACCGCAGAGAGGAACGTCGGATCCATCAGGAATCCCTGAAGATGCTGGATATTTTCGGCATGGCAGACCTGGCGGACCACCGGGCAGGATCCCTTCCCTACGGTGCCCAGCGCCGGCTGGAGATCATGCGTGCACTGGCTACAAAACCCAGACTTCTTCTGCTGGATGAGCCGGCGGCCGGTATGAACCCCTCCGAGACCGCGGACCTGATGGATACCATCAAGGATATCCGGGACCGGTTCCAGATCGCGATACTCCTGATCGAACATGATATGAGTCTTGTAATGGGTATCTGCGAAGGTATCGCCGTGTTAAACTACGGAAGGACCATCGCCAAGGGCAGTCCCGAGGAGATCCAGTCCAATCCCCAGGTTATCGAGGCCTATCTGGGCAAGAGCCGGGGAAAGATGGTCGAAGAGGAAGAAGAGGAAAAGAAGGATCTTGAAAAAGCACTTCAGAGAGGAAAGATAACCTCCAAAGTAAGCGGGAAGGAGGGCAAGTGATGGGTACAGTACTGACAGTTAAGGATATCAACGTCTATTACGGTGCGATCCATGCCATCAAAGGCATTTCCTTCGATGTAAACAGGGGGGAGATCGTTACCCTGATCGGGGCTAACGGAGCAGGAAAATCCACTACCCTGCACACGATTTCCGGACTTCTCAGAAGCAAGACCGGAGATATCGAATTCCTGGGCAGCTCCATTGCCCATACGCCTGCTCACAAGATCGTGTCAAAAGGGATATCTCATGTACCGGAAGGACGAAGGATATTCCAGGGAATGACCGTGGAAGAAAACCTCCAGATGGGGGCTTTTACCACCAAGCCGGACAGAATTCCCCGCAACCTTGAATATGTGTATGAACAGTTTCCCAGGCTCAAGGAAAGAAACAGACAGATAGCCGGTACCCTTTCCGGCGGCGAACAGCAGATGCTGGCCATGGGAAGAGCCCTCATGTCCGATCCCAGGCTTCTGATGCTGGATGAGCCATCCATGGGTCTTGCTCCCATCCTGGTGGAACAGATCTTCGAGATCATCAAAAACCTGAACAAATCAGGAACCACCATCCTTCTGGTGGAACAGAATGCGCAGATGGCCCTCTCGGTGGCCGACAGGGCATATGTCATTGAGACAGGACGAATCACCTTGTCCGGTACAGGACAGGAACTGGCCCAGTCCGATGAAGTCCGCAAGGCATACCTGGGCGGATGATCACCGACCGGATAATAGAAAAAAACAGACGCGGCCGCGTCTGTTTTTTTCTATTATGGGGAAGTTTCTCCCTTCGGTTTTACGGGAATCTGAACAAGGATGATGGCGATAAAGATGATCAGACATCCCCACAATTCTCTGGGACTCATCCTCTCCCGGATAAGGATGGCTCCGGCGATCAGGGCGAAGACCGATTCAAGACTCATCAGCAGGGAGGCGACCACCGGATCGGTGTATCTCTGGGCAACCATCTGAAGAGTGTAGCCGATACCGCCGGAAACGATCCCACAGTACAGGATGGGCACAGCTGCGGAAAGGATCTTTTCCGGAGCAGGTGACTCCAGGACAATGGCCAGTACCGTGGAGATGAGGGATGCGGTCAGAAACTGGATAGCAGAGATCCGTATGGGATTGCCCAGCCGGGTAAAATGATCACAGCTAAGTATGTGACCGCTGAAGAGGAATGCGCATACGCAGACCAGACTGTCTCCCCGGGTAAGGGAGAATCCTCCGTTCATACAAAGCAGGTACATTCCGGCAACACCGATCAGAACTGCTGTCCATACCAGCCAGGAATTCTTTTTCCGGAAAAGGAGAGAATTGATGATGGGCACCAGAAGGATATAAAGGGCGGTAATAAATCCCGCTTTCCCCGCTGATGTATACACCAGTCCCATCTGCTGAAATATGGTGGCGCTTACCAGAAATACCCCGCAGCAAATTCCCCCGAAGACAGTATTTTTCCTGTAATTTATCTTTTCCTCCCGGCTTGTGAGTGCCAGGTCTTCTTCTGCTTTTTTTCTGCCGGCCAGGGCCACCAGGCCTACGGCTGCCGCAGCCAGATACATCCTTGCCGCCGTGAAGGTGACAGGCTCGATTTTCTCCATACCCACCCGCTGGGCAACAAAAGCTGTCCCCCATATCATGGCAGTGAGAATGAGGAGCAGATTGCCGATCAGTCTCTTGTTCATTCTTTTCCCCTTTTCTTTTTCTTCCCGGATCCGGCTTTGTTCAGCCCGGATAAGCCGGATCTTATATACCGAAACGGTCAAGATCCACCTTTCCGTCTGCCACTTCCACTCCCTCTTCCTCAAGCAGTTTTGCCTGGACTTCCACCCCGCCGAAGGCAAATCCACCTGCCAGCAGGCCTTTGGAATTTACCACACGGTGACAGGGAATGTTGGCGGGATCCGGATTATTGTGGAGGGCGTTTCCCACCGCCCTGGCCATCTTTTTGTCTCCGGCCAGCTCGGCGATCCGGCCGTAGGTGGCCACTTTTCCCCTGGGTATCTTTTTTACCGCTTCATAGATTCTTCGGGAAGGACTGTCCGTAACCAGATCATAACTTTCCGCGATCATCCGCCTGATGACTTCCTCCGGTACCGACCCGTCCAGGATCACCGTGTTCCAGTGGTCTTTATTCTGGTGCCAGCCCGGAAGGACCGATTCATAGGTATCTCTCCAAAAATCCCTCCATTCCGGATCAACCTTCAGGTTCAGGTTAATATGGCCATCCCTCTCATAGGTCCACAGGAAAGCTTTTCTGGTCCCTTTTATCCTTACCAGCTGCCAATTGGGATCATGAAAGGGAGCCTCCTGATAGGTATCCGGGAAGGACAGGCCGAATTCCAGGGCTTCTTCACGTGTTTTCATCTTATACAATCCTTCATCTCTGCCGGGAGAAAAACTCTCCGAAATACAGAAGCCTTCTCCTCTCTCATCAATATTTCATAAATAGTTTAAGCACTCCGGAAGCGATCTTATACCAGGGACCTTCCAGCTCTTTTACCGCAGATTTCAACTCTTTCCGTATCCGGATATTCTGGGGACAGTGCTGCTCACATTTACCACACTCCACACAGAGGGAGGCGGAAGTGGCATCCTTACGAAGGAGGGTGCACATGGCATATTCCTTCAGACCCACAAAGGTGTTATCCGTATATTTCCGGTTGTAGGCCGCAAAAGTTCCCGGAATATCCACATGTCTGGGACAGGGCATACAGTATCTGCAGCCTGTACAGGGAACCTTCATCCGCGCGTTTATGGCTTTGGCGACCCTTTTCAGGAGGATCCGGTCCTCCCTGCTGAGAAAACCGGCATCAGGATAAGCGGCGGCGGCCTTGACATTTTCCCGTACCATGTCCAGGGAATTCATACCCGAAAGGACACAGGTGACCTCCGGCTGATTCCACAGCCAGGCAAAAGACCATTCCGCAGGGCTTTTCTTCACCGGATAATCCCGGAAAAGCCTTTTGGCCCTTTCCGGAAGATTGCGGACCAGCCTGCCTCCCCGGAGGGGTTCCATGATGATCACAGGTATTCCTTTTTTCCCTGCATAAGACAGGCCTGTTTTCCCTGCCTGGGTATGTTCATCCATGTAATTGTACTGGATCTGGCAGAAG
>CACZOS010000415.1 GCA_902782815.1 uncultured Lachnospiraceae bacterium
ATCATGATGACAGACATCACAAAGATGGCCACGGCAACGGAAAAATAGAGAAGAGCCGACAGGACCATCATGAATCCCCCTTCTCCCTGGGCGGGGCCGATCATGATTCCCATGAAGACAGCCGTGGCTGCCCAGGCGGCGTATAAAGGGACCAGCTTACGTCCCAGTGCCGGAATCTCGTATTTCAGTAATTTCCCTAACATTTGAACACCTCCCTGAAGAGCTGATCGATGCTCTCCTCCTTTTCTTCCCTGATCTCCTCCGCCATCCTGTGGAGAACGACCTTTCCTTCCTTGATAAAAATAACATCATCCAGGACGGATTCGATATCGGCGATCAGATGTGTGGATATGATTACCACTGCATTTTCATTATAATTGGATATGATTGTCTTTAAAATATAGTCCCTGGTGGCCGGGTCAACACCGCCTATGGGCTCATCCAGCAGGTAAACCTGCGCATTTCTCGCCATGACCAGGCAGAGCTGGAGTTTTTCCTTTGTTCCTTTGGACATCTTTTTCATGGTCTGCCTGCGGTCAATACCCAGATCATCCACCATGGCCTCTGCCTTGGCCCGGTCAAAATCTTCAAAAAAGTCTTCGTAAATCCTGATCAGCTGATCTGTGGTCATGTAGTCGGGCAGGGCATTTCTGTCCGGCAGATAAGCCACGATCTTCTTGGTCCCCACACCGGGATTCATACCATCGATCAGAATCTCTCCCTCCGTGGGGGTCAGTAAACCGTTCATCATCTTGATGAGGGTGGTCTTCCCGCTGCCGTTAGGTCCCAGAAGGCCCACAATCTGGCCTTCCTCAAGTTCCAGGTTCACGCTGTCCAGGGCCGTGATCCTCTCAAATCTTTTGGTCAGTCCCTTGATTTCTATCTTAGCCATCTCACCCACTCCTTACTCACTCATGTTATCGGTCCATTTCCTTACCGCGTCGGCGATCTCCCGGTCAGACATGCCGATCTTCCGCAGCTTCTCCGCAAATTCCTTATAATACTTCTTCGCCAGTTCTTCATGCAATGATTTCAACACTGTCTCCTCCTTCGTGACGAATCTTCCGCTGGTCCGCTCGGAATAGACCAGTCCTCTTCGCTCCAGTTCAGCCAGAGCTCTCTGCATGGTGTTGGGATTAACCCCTGCATCCATGGCCATCTCCCTCACCGAGGAAAGCTTCTCTCCCGGTTCATAGATCCCGCTCGCGATGCGCATGGTCATCTCATCGATGATCTGGCTGTAGATCGGGATACCGTTCTTAAAATTCCATTCCATCGCTGCCCTCCTTTCCGCTGCTCCTCCATTATTCAGGACAGATTTTATCCTTATTACTGAATTCCGGAATTTTTCACTTGTATTAATGTATTATTGTATTAACTACTTAGTACAATAATACATTATTCTTCTTCTGTCAACCCTTATCTGAAAAATCATAAAAATTTTTGAGGTATTTTTTCCGCAAACACAACTTATGATTTCTATAGATTATCCTATAGATTATTCCAAGCATAATCGAACTTTTTCCTTTATAGTAAAAACAGGGAAGTATGTCGGCAGCCTTACGGCCGGCTTCAGTCTTAAGAAAAGGAGAACGGATATGTTGATAAAAGAACCCATTAAAGTCGGATCCTTTACCTTGAAGAACCGTATGGTGAAGGCTCCCATCCACAGCGAGACATGCGTGGACGGCAGGATCACCGAAGAGACGGCAAAGCATTATGAAGACCGCACCAAAGGAGGCCGTTTCGGCCTGGTGGTGGTGGAGCACAGTTATGTGAGACAGGATGGAATGGCCAGTGCCACCCAGCTGTCCTCGTCCAGGGATTCCGATATCGACGACCTGAAAAGGCTCTGCGATATCATCCATAACAACGGGAGCGTGGCCATCCTGCAGATCAGTCATGCAGGCTGCGGAGCCAGAAGTGAAGTCACAGGATTGCCGTCCGTCAGCGCTTCCAATATCAGTGTAACCTGCGGCTGGCCGGGTTCGGCGGCGAATCCCGAGCTGCCGAGATCCCTCTCCGTCAACGAGATCCAGGATCTTGAAAGAGCCTATATCCGGGCCGCGGAAAGAGCCATGAAGGCAGGTTATGACGGCATCAATCTTCATTCTGCCCATGCCTATATGCTGAACCAGTTCTTCTCCCCTATCACAAATAAGAGGACGGATGCCTATAACGGCTATACCATAGAGGGGAGGACCAGGATCCACATGGAACTGATCAAAGGGATCCGGGAGGTCATCGGGGAAAAGTCCCTATTCGCCCTCAGACTGGGAGGCTGTGATTACACCACCGGCGGCACCACCATCGCCGATGCGGTAGAAGCCTGCAAACGATTTGAACAAGCCGGAGTGGACCTGCTGGATATCTCCGGCGGCACCTGCTGTTTCACCCGGAA